>JBGTAD010000145.1:0-23175 GCA_041750055.1 Candidatus Absconditabacterales bacterium
CTGTTTTTGTCAAAGGAGCTGTGGGTGAGATTGGCGGTTTGTATGATGGCAAATCCTGAAGAAACGAAGCTTTTGGTATGTACATAAGTAGTACCTAGATGGGTATCGGATTTGATGGATATCTTGTGTTGATCAAAAAGCTGTTGAAGAGTTTTGAAATCTGATCCAAATTCTTTGTATTTACGATCTTCGAGTATGAGTTTGGTATCTACTCAGCGATCGGCAATCTGAGTTCGTAGCTTTTTGAGGTCTTTGTGGGTGAAGGTATATAGCCATCCGTACAGAAATCCTGTGCTTTCGTTGACTACGTCTTTTCGCTGATTATAGGATCCTGGAGAGATGAGTAATGTACCTGTGATATTGTGTGTGATTCATGAAAGCGAGAAACTACTGGCAGTCTTTGGCTGGAGCAAAATACTTGAGCTGTTGGTAGTTCAGGATCTGAGTGATAGTGCTCACGAACCTACACCAACAAGTATGATGGACAACAAGATGAGTTGGGATCGCAGTTTTTTTCTGGTCATAGTGTGTTGATGAGATTGGAGATAAATAAAGACGTTGCGTGGATTCGTGTTGCTTGAGTAGTCTGCATATTGAATATATGGGATGATGCGTTTCTCAATATCTTATTAGTAGACTATCGTATTATTCTTATGATTATTGAGTTTTTGGGTGTAGTAGTAGTAGTTGTTCACGTATTGATATATCATATATGTAGATGGTATCATGATCTTTTGGGTCTATGAAATCAATATCTTGTTGGATGTCATAGATCATTATTCTTCTTTACTGACTTTGAGATGTCGTGCACCATATATCTCATTGAACTTTATGATTCTGATGTATGTGATGAGTATCAGATTTTATTGATCTTTGGCTTGAAGTTTGGTCGCAATATCCATAAGAATAATCTTAATTCTTTATCTGTTGTAGTGTATGTGTGATCATGGCAAAAAGACTCCCTAATAATAGAAAAATAAAAGTATTGCTCTTGCAAAGAGTAAAGCATCTGTGAGAAATGTATGATGAAGTAGGAGTGGCTCCTGTATTCGCAAGAAATGTGCTGTTTCCTCAGGGACTTGCTAGATTTGCTGATGCTATGGCATACAACGATCTCAAAGGTAAAATCGAAAAACATCAAAAGCAGACTGCTGCGTATGTCAGTACTGTCGAACAGATGATTGCGAAATTACAAGAAGATGATGCTGGAGTTGTTATCACCAGAAAAGCGAATGATCAGCAACACTTATATGGTAGTATCCATGAGCAAGATATCGCAGATGAACTCAACAAAAAATACAATATCCAGATCGACGCTCATCATCTCACATTGCCTCAAAAATTAGACACGATAGGAAAGTACCATGTGGTATTCGACTACAAAGGTCTCCAAAAAGACATATTGATTGATGTCGTCAAAGAAAATGAACCAGTTACTGCTGAGTAGTACTTCGTGGAAAAAACGATGAGATTGGTTCCTTAGCGTTGGTTCTAAATCTGAGAGTCTGTAAGATATACCATTAAAAAAATCTAATATCAAAAAACCTGACACATCCTCGAATGAAGAGAGTCAGGTTTTTTGCTTATGTTGTTTGTATTGGTGATGTTTGTATTGGTGAGTGAGTACGTGTTTGATATGTGATTATTGTTTATCAAAAAAGATAATCTTGAGAAATCTTATGACCAGTAGACTAATGGCAATCATATCAAACGTGATCCCGCCAGGGAGGCTTGGGAAGTATTTGGTCACCAGGAGGAAGAGTCCGTAGATAGCAAAGACGTCTACGATAAAGGTAAATGCTAATCAGAGACGTTGGCGCAGCATGTGATTTGACGGAAGAATAGTAAAGTATTATTATATTAATAACAAATTACTTGTTGACTTCAAGTGATATTGTTTTTTGTTGTATTTGGGTGATGTGTAGTGTGTAGGAGTCATGTATGATATCCTATATGAGGGGGTTAGTTTTTTGATGTAGCAAAGTAGCTAGCATTGATGTGTTTGTCGATGATGTCTTCGTGTTGTGAGGTGAGATGAGTTCGAGTGATTTTGGAGACGATTCTTCAGAGATGACGCGCTATTTTCGTGACACATTCAGATTTGAGTTCTTCTTTGATGGATTGGTTTTCTTTGCGTCTGAGGGTTGAACGCATTGCTTGGTAGTCTAACGTGTCTCGATCGACGTTTTTGATGAGAAGTGATGCTACTCCTTGTTCGTAGCATGCTTTACTACAAAACCCTGCATGTTCTTTGTGTGCTATTGGGTCGCAGATGATTTTGGCGTTACATCTACTGTATCTGCAGTTTTCGCAGTGATCGCTAGGTTGTCCAGTGTAGATGCAGGTACCGATGGTCGTATGAGTGTGTTCGTCTCAGACATGTTTGCTCACAATGCCATCGAATGTATACAGATTACCCAATCGAGCGCCATCATTGTGTGTGTTGACGTATTTGACGACTCCACCGTCTAGGCCATAGATGTGCTCTATGCCTTCTTTTTTCATGAGGACAGAGAGTTTGTCACATCTGATGCCTCATGTACAGTACATGACTACTTTTTTCTTGGATTTGAAGTATTCTTTGTATTGTCTGATGAGATCTTTGACTTCTCTAAAATTGATCGTGCCTGCAGGGATAGCTCCTTTGAAATGTCAGAGTTTGTATTCGTAGGTGTTTCTCATATCCAAGATCGCAACATCTTCTTGGATAGAGGGATTGGTATCTCGTTGACTCATGATTTGATTCATTTCTTGGATCGAGATGTTTTGGGTATATTGTGTGATATCTTGCTGGTTGACTTGCTCTCCTAGTGCGACGATTTCATTACGTATTTTGACGATCATACGATCAAAACAATGTTCTTGCACATCAGTAGCTTTGGTGTGGATGTCTGCAATGTCAGAAAATAAGTCGTGTTGCTGGAGATATTGCTCATAGGCTCGTAGCTGTCGTGTGGTACCAGAGATGGTCGCACTGATACCTTCTGTCCCGATATAGACGCGACCCTTGAGTCATAGATCCATACAAAGATCGTAGTGCTCTTGAGCGACAGATTGTGGATCTGGGATGTCAACGAATTTGAAGAATGTCCAAAGTTGATAACGAGGTTTGTAATTCATAGGAAAGTCGTTAGTGAAATCATAAAGCCTGCAAAGCACATGAAATCTGATAGTTTGCAATACTTGTATCTATATGCAAAGTACCTGTAAGTATCAAGTGTATTGAATTGATCTTTCTGATTGACTCATTCTTTGTTACATACTGTATCACATAAAAATAAAAAGTAAACTTAAGTTGTGTAGTATTTTGCTATAGAATATACTTTTATCGTATTATCGATAGGATAATGATATAGTTCTTTAGTTATTTAGCTCATTGATGGTAATGGTAATGAAACAGATCGTATGAGGAATTGGATTGATAGTGGTGTGTATGAGTATGCTCATTTCGCCGATCTCACTCTCGTTTGCTGATGAATTTGATGATTTTTTTGCTGAGTTGCTTCAGGATGGATATTTTACTCTATCTCTCACAGAGATAGCATCCAACTATGTGACGGTATGATTTCCCAATCAGATAACCAATGGTCAGCCCGTTAGTACCTATAAAGTCATATTATCTACCAAGACATTGGTTGGGTCAGATTTTGGTGCTCTTTCTGGGCAATTATTTACTGGAGTCGTCCCTATCAATGGTAGCGTAAGTCTGACGGTCAAAGACCTGGATGCGACCACCAAATATTTCATGACAGTAGTAGCACTCAATGCGAGTGGCTCTATGATTGATAGCTGATTTTCTAATGAGCTGTCGTTCGTGATAGCTGATGAACAAAAAAAGTCTGTAATCACGACTCCTACGGTCTCAGCTCCTACTACGCCGCCGCCGCCGCCTCCTACCACACAGACCAATAACGCATGAGGATCAGATATGAAGCAGGCTCTGTCTAATGTCTCTCCTGTGCAGAATGGTAGTACCGTGAGGATTAATTATACTCCCAATGGAAATGCTTCGACGGTGGATTTCTCAGTGAGACACTCGAGTGAAGCTAATTATAGAAGTATTGGTAGAGTACCTCTCAATCAATGATATGTAGAATTCACGGTATCTAAGGGCGGAACATATTTCGTCAAAGCAGTACCTCTGGATGTGAATGGCGCGCTGTATGGAGTAGAAATCATCCAAGAGCTTCAACTTCAGCCACCAACTTGAACAACGCCATCTGATACGACTACTACGACAGTCACAACGACCCAGATCAATGTCACAGACAAAACCTGACCCGCAGAAAATATGATGTTAGTGCTATTGTTGGGCGCTGTATGATACGGATGGTATCGTAAGAAAGCTAAAGCTCACCATTAGTTGGTGATTAGTGAATAGTAATTAGTGAATAGGTAATATAATGTTGAAAAAAGAGGGTCGCGGGCAACGCCCCGTTGTTGTGGCGAGTATAACGAGCCACCATGTTCTATGATCTTATTATATGTCTATAAGTAATTAATAAATATTTTTCTCAGAGGTGTTTTTTCTATGTGAATATTAGCTCTGGCAAGTAGTATCTGATATCGATTGTTGCGAGAATTTTTGTTGTGCCCATTAAAACGGTATAATAAGAAGTACTCAAATGAGGTATTCCTCATTCTTTTATATCTTGTTCTCGTATACGTCCATGAACGACATCAATGCTGTATCAGCATCCATCTCTTCTCCTGTGAGTAATATCAATGCATTATTATTATCAGTAGGAGCTCTCTTATCTCAAGCGTTTTCTCTCAGCTCTCAGACGCTTGCATCATTTGGAGTCTCTGTGACATCACGATTCGCTGGCAAATCTCTCATGGCTGATCTGATTTTGACTAAACTACAACTCATCAGCCAATATGTGGACGATCTCACCGTGCGTGGTCAGGAGTATATGGATGCTCATCTACGACAAGAATTGCGTGCTAGTAGCGACAGACTCAACGCTATGAGAGTACAATCTCTATATTTAGATAATCAATTTGGTTGGATGATAGATGGTATTCTGTGACGTATGAATGGTTTGATTCGAAATCGTGAGGTATTATAGAACATTTCTTACAACTTTCTATCCAAAAACATAAAAAATCTGACCTTATTTCGTGTCAGATTTTTTTAAAAAAGTAATATTTTTTGACAATCATCTGCGAACCAAATATCTTGCTGACCAAGATAGGAGACAAGATTTGGATTGATGGAAATAATGATTATCTGTGGATTGTGTTTTCTCAAATACGCCAGCAGTCCTCTATCATCCTCACTCAAGCCCACGGTGACGACATACTCAATCTGACGAATCTCTTCTAATGACAAATTTTTCTCAAATCACGGTCATTCTGGGATGATGGGTATGATGCCTGCTCTCTGATGTAGGAGATCAAAGTTTTCAGTAAAGAGTTGTACATTCTGATCTAGACAGAATCTCGTCAGTGCGAGATGTGCCGGTGATGGCTGAGCGTCTCTCATACGATCCGCAAAACTTCTCCAGCGACGTTCTAGCTCTCAGGGATCAGTCAAGACGGACAGTAGCAGTCAGTCAACATCTTTTTCTTTGTCCAATTGGATCGATTGAATCAACTCTTGCATCGTTGGTACTACTCCATATGAAATTCCTGCTCCGGTATAAAATAGCGTTTTTTTATTTTTGATCAGAGAAAAAAAATCACTGACAGAATCAATCGTGTTTGGTCTGGTTATGGTCTGATCATACTCCAACGGCAACATTTTACCGACATAATACGACAGTTCTATCCCGCTTTCGGTTTCTTTTTCTGGTGGATCACAGCTATCAGGAGGGGTATTGCCGACTATGATCGCGTGAGGAAAGAGTGGATGATGACTAGGGTAGGTAGTGTAGGTGTGGGTTTGTCATAGTGTCTTGTGCAAGACAGTGCTGATTTTGGTCACGCAATAAAACGATCATTCATGAAATCACAGGCGATGGATTCTCTCTGGACAAAATCGAGTAAATGACGATGTGGCCGATTGCTTTCCTTTGATAAGCTCTGTAAGTAGTGTTTCGTCAACTGTTTGAGGTGCTGTGAACAGTGAGATCATGAAAAATTTTGATAAAGATAGAAATCTACTCTTCACTATGTTGGAATTTCTTGAGGATGTCGGATTTCATAAATCTTTTGTCATGCTCTGGGATCCGAGTGGTGTCGCCAGCTATAATTTTGTTGACCAACTCGATCTCTTCTGCTCGTAACTCTGTCTTGGGTGTTTCGATGATGAGAGACTTGTCGTATTGTGCTGCTCGCTGGATATAGGGTGCTAATACTTCTCGTCATACGAATCCTCTTCATAACGAAGCGTGACGATCTAGATTACTTCCTAGCGTGACTTTGGCATCGTTGAGATGGAATGCATAGATGTTTTCGGTACCGATACCATCTTGGATCTCATTGATCGTGTCTTCAAATTGACTCAGATCTACTCCTCCTCATCGACAGTGAGCGGTATCGATACAGATCTTGATAGGGAAGTCTTTGCAATACGTACGGAAGAAATATCCCAACTCTTCTATCGTACTTCACAATTCAGAACCTTGACCAGCGGTGTTTTCGAATACAAACTGTGGACTAAAGCCTTTTTTTTGGTTGATATTGAGAATGAATTCGACATTAGTAATCATATTCTTGAATGCGGTATCTTTAGATTCGAATCCTTTTTGTTTGCCGATATGTACGTTGACCGCATCAAATCCGGTATGATGAGCAACATCGAAATCATGAATAATACTCTTGATATCTGCTTCGCAATGGGAAAGAGGTTTGGAGAGATTAGCAAGATAGTTGGAGTGGATAATTCATCAGATTTGCTGATGCTGTTGTCTCAAAGATAGGCAATGATCGTATTCTTCTTGTGAAAATCTGGGTATCGTTCGTCATCTGGGGGATTTGCTAAAGACCTGTAGGGTTGTTCATCAGATTGCTGACGACCTCTCGAATGCGTGATGTAATCCGCCGGCTATCGATACATGTGCTCATACGTTCACCATCAATATATCGTATTCATCAATAATAAAATGCAAATAATATTAATGATGTGTATACTGATTTGCTAGTAGACTGCAAGAGGAGCTGGAAGACCCTATTAATATCGTTAGATTGAGTTATTACACCAGATATTTGTTTACTTTTTGTATGTGTTTGATATCGTATGCCATTATTATATTTAGGTCTTGTTTGTTGTATTGTTGCTGTATATTTTTCATATTTGCAGATTTATTGGTTGATCTTGTTGCCTGTAGGGTTGATGTTTGGTTTTATGGGGCAGGGGCTGTGGTCGATGAGACAGTATCATGTGCTCGAAGAGTGGGTACATTCTCATACGATTACTCTTGCGTGGTTGATGATACTCTTGGGGTTGTTTGGACTCAGTACGGCATTGAGTATCAGATTTGATCTTGTCGCTTTGGGGCTGATAGGGTTGAACATTGTAGGGTGGATGAGTTCGTATATTGTACAATATGATGATGGGAAGCAGTTTTTTCATATAGGAGTGTATGTGTCTCGGATATTGCTGATCGTGTGAGCGTGGATCATGCAGTGACGGCAGGTTGCTTTGATTATCTTGACGTTGGCATACATCACGACGATGGCGCTGTATGGGTTTTTATGTTATGTGATAGGTATCTTTAGGCCCGTTGAATACCGAAATTATTATCTGAGTTTGTTTTTTCTCAATGTGAGTATTATCTCGGTGATCTATAGAGCTAACCACAAAGCGTTGTATCGATGAGTTTTCTTGTCTCAGGTGTATATTATGACGTTATATCTTTGGATTGCATGGATCAATCGTCACGCTAGCAAACCTCTTGATCTGCCTACGATAGTGAGTGTAGAAGATATTCTCGCGTGAGCTAGAGTTACAGGTCAGCGTATTATACGTGTTTCGTCTGATTGGGTCCAAGAAGTATATGAGTTTTTACAGGATATGCCGTATTTTGTCAAACAGCTCATGAGCAGTATTAACATCGTTCTGATTGCTTTGCTGATCGGGTTGTTTGTCGCTGATGTATCAAATTCGTGACTGATGTTGGTAGATCACCTGATCTATCGATGAGCGCTGATCGTATTCGTAGTCAACGTCTTATTGATCAAGATGCTAGATTATGCATATCGGATTCAGAGGATTTTTGTGTTTTTTGTGTTACATTTTTCTATCTATGTATCGAGTCGGTCGGTGTCTGGTTGAGATTTGAGCGTGATTGCTGTATTGGTCGTGATGCGAAATATTGCGAATAGTATTGTGATGTTTTATATCCCCACACTTACGACGCGCGGGTGGATTGTTCCTCAAGACTATCAATATCGACTCACGAGTAATATCACCATGCTGTGTACCAATATTGTCATACTCACGATGTTGCCACTGAGCGGACAATTGATTTTTTCGCTTATTTTTGTGTATATCTGAGTGCAGGTGTTTTTGATGATTTATGATGTGAGTGTCATGAGGAGATCTCATGTATCATAGATAGCGTGATGTTCGTATCCCTCTACAAAAAAAACCAAAACCCCAAAACAATAAAAAATCTGACCTCGATCGACGGTCAGATTTTTTGATGATATATACGGATAGGTGTTTTGGATGAGATGTTATTCATAGATAGGTAATATAGTACCACCTGTACCGATCTCTAGTGGCTTGAATGGGGTAATATAAACATCACCAGATGATTCTGCTGAGAGCGCGGGTACTGAGAGAGGTATTCATAGATAGCTTATAGATCATGCAGTCGATGAAGTAGCCGTAGGAGCTACTCTATACGGAGCTCTGATGACTTTGAATAAATTTGCTACATTGATGATCCTTCCTATGATCGGAGTATTGGTAGATACATCAAACAGAGAGACCTGCTCGGTCTGTCCAGCACTCTGGAGACAGAATCCAAATGATGAGAAGGTGATTGTTCATATGCCATTGAGGCATTCGATTATGCCTCAGTCGATTCTTGCCAGATTGAATCTAGTGTCTTCTCCATACGTTTTGAAATCGCCTCCTATAATTGCTTTCCCGTCAGGTTGGAGAGTTATAGAGTAGATGTTAGTGCCAGCCATAGTCCCTCCAGCCATAGTCCTTCCAGAGAATGAGGTATCTAGCGATCCATCAGCATTGATTCTGGCAAGACTATTACGAGTTACTCCGTTATAGCTGGTGAACAATCCGCCGACGAGGATTTTGCCATCAGATTGGAGAGCCATAGCGTTGATTATAAGATTAGCCATAGACCCTCCAGAGAATGAGGTATCAAGAGAGCCATTAGGATTGATACGGGCGAGACGATTACGAGTTATTCAGTTATAGCTGGTAAATCACCCGCCGATGATAATTTTGCCATCAGATTGGACTGATAGAGCATTTACTGCACTATTAGCCATAGACCCTCCAGAGAATGAGGTATCAAGAGAGCCATTAGGATTAATACGGGCGAGACGATTACGAGTTACACCGTTATAGGTGGTGAATGCTCCGCCGATGACGATTTTGCCATCAGATTGGAGAGCCATAGCGTTGATTATAAGATTAGCCATAGACCCTCAAGAGAATGAGGTATCAAGAGAGCCATCAGGATTGATACGAGCGAGACGATTACGAGTTACACCGTTATAGGTGGTGAATGCTCCGCCGATAAGGACCTTGCCGTCTGACTGTATTGCTATGGCTGATATGTCACCACCCATAGCCATAGACCCTCCAGAGAATGAGGTATCAAGAGAGCCATCAGGATTGATACGAGCGAGACGATTACGAGTTACACCGTTATAGCTGGTGAATGCTCCGCCGACGAGAATTTTCCCGTCAGGTTGGAGAGCCATAGCATTGATTGTATTATCAGCCATAGTCCCACCAGAGAACGAGGTATCAAGAGAGCCATCAGGATTGATACGAGCGAGACGATTATGAGTTATTCCGTTATAGCTGGTGAATAGTCCGCCGATGAGAATCTTGCCGTCTGACTGTATTGCGGTGGAGGTTATGATATTATTAGCCATAGTCCTATCATAGAATGAGGTGTCGAGCGATCAATCTGTATTGATTTTTGCTAGAAAGAAACGGACTATATTGTTATAGCTGGTGAATAGTCCGCCGATAAGGATCTTGCCATCAGGTTGGAGAGCGATGGAGTGTATATCATTATCAGCCATAGTACCACCAGAGAAGCCAGTATCAAGAGAACCATTAGGATTGATACGGGCGAGACGATTACGAGTTACTCAGTTATAGCTGGTGAATAGTCCGCCGATGACGATCTTGCCATCAGGTTGGAGAGCGATAGAGTTGATTACATTCATAGCCATAGTACCACCAGAGAACGAGGTGTCTAGTGATCCATTAGCATTGAGTCTAGCAAGACGATTACGAACTTCTCAGTTGTAGATGGTAAAATATCCACCGATGAGGATTTTCCCATCAGGTTGGAGAGCAATAGACTTGATTGTGCTATCATCCATATCTCCATCAGAGAAGCCAGTATCAAGTGAACCATCAGAATTGATACGAGCAAGACCATTACGAGTTACTCAGTTATAGCTGGTGAATAATCCGTTGACGAGGATCTTGCCATCAGGTTGGAGAGCGATGTAGGCAACTTCATTGTCAAACATAGTCCCACCAGAGAACGAGGTATCTAGCGAGCCATTAGCATTGAGTCTAGCAATGTAGTTGCGATTCGTTCATCCATAGCTGGTGAACAATCCCGCTATAAGGATCTTGCCATCAGGTTGGAGAGCGATAGAGTATATTTCATTATCAGCCATAGTCCCACCAGAGAATGAGGTATCTAGTGATCCATTAGCATTGAGTCTAGCAATATAGTTGCGATTTGTTCATTCATAGTTGGTGAACAATCCCGCTATAAGGATCTTGCCATCAGGTTGGAGAGCAATGGAGTTGATGAAGTTATCAGTAGTAGTCCCACCTGAGAATGAGGTATCTAGTGATCCATTAGCATTGAGTCTAGCAATATAGTTGCGAGAGATTCATCCATAGCTAGTGAAGTTTCCGTTGATGATGATCTTGCCATCAGGTTGAGTCACTGTACGATCGACTGTGAAATTAGCAAATTGTGCGTGACCTGAAAAGAATCATGTATCTAATGAGCCAGGAGTTTGTGCTGATGCAAGTCAGTAGGATGTGAGTAGTAATACTCCTCCTAGCAGTGATCTGCATAGCAGTGATGATAGATGCATGAGGTGAGAGATGAATAACTAAAAAATATGACATGAGTATACTCATATCAGATTATAAGTCAAAAAAAACCATCCCCATATTCGCTACATGCTGGGTGTTTGCTGGATGATTGATATACTGTGTCAAGAGATGTGAATCTAGTGTTTACATCCACATCCATCACTACCACATCATTTGTCTCCATGATGGTGATGTCCATGATGATGATGTCCATGGTGGTGATGTCCATGATGATCGTGTTCGCCCTCGCCCTCGCCTTCTTCATCTTCTTGCTGAGCACGTTCTATACTATCAAAAAATCCTCCAATCAAGAGACTGATAGCATCCTCGTCTGATGCTACTTCTTGGTTGGTGATTTCTTTGATCATGAGTTTGAGATCTTGGAGATGTTGGTATAATTCTGGAGAGAGTGTGATAGTGTGAGTCATAGGGGTAGGTAGAAAGTATAAAGATAATAAGTGATTAGATAATATCAATCTATGCTGGTCTTTCCTGGATTGCTTTGTCGTGACTCCTCGCAAAGACGGTGGTCCGCGTAGCGGTTATTTTACAGCTGTAGTATTCTGGTGGTTTTTTCAAGTGGTGTTCGAGTGATTTGATTGCTGACGGGTAAAAATTCGTTGAGTTGGATGATGAATGATGAAATGGATTCTGGTTCGTCGTTGATAGTATGGATGAGTTTTTGGCTAGAGGATGTCAAGATGATGATATTATGGATTTCTTGAGTATTAGGACTGATTTCTAGGGCATATCCATTGAGTCTGGATCGTGGTCGTATGTTGTTTCAGATTTTGAGTCATTCTTGGCTGAGTGTCATAGAGATCTGCTGAGTATTGGAGATCGAGAAAAACAAGTATCCTCCCAACAAAAAAAACAAGAGTATCGCTCCTACCAGATTCTCATATAAAATCGACAATACGATTAATATACAAAAAAAACTCGAGAAGATGATATATCGTCGCTTGGATCTGGAGAAGGATTCAGAGCTATAAATATTGATGCTATTCATTATGATGCAGAGAGGCTAGCGATAAATTGTTTGGTGGTTTTGATTTGTTCGAGCAGTATGAGCGTCTGATCAAAGTCTTTTTGTGATAGTGTAATCATTATGAGTGATTTGAGTTGGTACAGCGTGATGAGTTCTTGTGTTGCGATGTCGAGTTGGTCTGCGGTGATCGAGTGATCGGTACGATGTGTGTGCTGTATGATACTGCGTAGTAGGAGTATGCGTTGATCGATACGTTGGGTATCTTTGGAGAGATCTTCGTACATGATACGATAGTATTGTTTGAATAGTAGTGATTTGAATGTTTTGGTCGATTTGTTGATTTCATCGGATCGGTTTTGGAGTGGATTGAGTTGGCTCTTGAGCTTTCTGACGACACTAGCTCGATATGCTCTATCGGTTGTATAACGTTGATATAATTCAGCTTTTTGGATAGACCTTTGCAGTTGGGAGATGCGAGACCTGATTGGCTGAGATACGCTGTTGCATAGTCTTCAAGATGCAGGATCTAGTGAGATGACGATGGTATTGTTTTGAAAAGAGCAAAAAAATCTGTCCTCGATTGCTGCATAGCTAGTGCTGCATAGCAAAGAGACGATACATATACACATGCCAAGTCTTATGATGGTAGTATTCATGAATATGGTGATGGTATTGTTTTGGGGTGTGCGGGTCAAGTGAAATTGATAACGATAGTGATAGATTATTCATATGTTCTCTTGGGTTTTTGTGGGGATTGTTGCTGAGCATTGTTCAAGGCTCAGGAGTATTATTACCATCAAGAATATGTGATAGATTATGTATTATTATCTCTAGAGGGATATGTTTCAGATTTTTTTTGTCTTGGGGTTAACGGATGATCAGTGTCTCTTGACTACCTAGGTCGATTTGTTGGATCTTTGCATAATCTGTATATAGAGATTTCAAGAGATCTCGTTTGTAAAATTGCTCTGCCAGGTCTTTGGACATTGACACGAAGACTCTCTTGCGATCAGCGGTTTCGATCAAGATCCTTTGGGCTGCTGGAAATCGTATGATGCGTTGGTGTTCAGGTACGGCTTGTTGGATGGTGGTGGTAATGTAACGTAGCTGTTTGGGAGTTAGCTCAAAAAAAAGCCCTGTAGTGTATTCGGATCCGCTCAAGTATCCAGGAAGATAGACGCTGGGACCGCTTGTTCCTAGCATGTCTCAGCTGGATAGGATTATGTGGTGGTTGTTGAGTCGAGCACTACGTTCTGAGTTGTTGATGATAATAATATCTGGCTGATAATATCATAGTGTGATATTTGCAATTTCATCTTGCTGTTTGGAGATGCTGATCGATTGAATAAATGGTTCGATGTTTTGGAGTTGTTGTAGTATGGTTCTTTTGTTTCGTCGCTGTGCCAGATAGATGTTGCGTCATGAGAGTATATCTTGAGCTTGAGCATATAATCCAGGATCTTGTATCTGTTGTATGGTCTCGGGATTGATGACAATGGTCTTGATAGTATTGATTGGTGCTAAGAGCGTGCTATCGATCATGAATTTGCTGAGTATTATGAGGGTTAGTATAATTCCCGTTACCCCCAAAAAACGACCATGTTTTTGGATCCATGTTCGTATGTTGATCTGTTTGGATGATCATGAGCGACGTCCTAATCAACGTCCTAATCAACGTCCTAGTCAACTTCTTGCTCAAGGATGTTTTTTGATCATTGGACTGGCGATGCGAGCATTCATGGTCCTGATATAGTCAAACAACTTGGTCATATCAAGTGATGCATATATCAAGTGATGAAGATATTAACCCATATGTTTTTGGATAAAAAAATATTTTTATTTTTTGTAGATAGACTTAGTAATAAGTGCGTTGGTGTATCAATTTCATGATCACACAAAACGTTGAGATTGAATCAACGAATCATATGATCAAGTTAGTGATGAAAAAATATTTATTCATTCATTGTGTACTGCTATGGCTATACTAGATGATACAAACAATGTACCTACAAACAATGTACCAGGGGAGACCGGTATTTCTAGGAGAGGTTTTTTGAAATGATTGGCTTTATTAATTGCTGCCGTTTTTGATATTAAAACAATAGTCGCCGCATGCACTCAACCCAAAAACAAGCTAGAGACCTCAGGAAGATTTGAAAGTGCTAGGATTGAGTTTATGGAAGATGGTAATATGCATTCTGGATTTGGAAGATATAAGATCATCGCGAAAGATCGCAATGGAGTTGAAAAACTTGTGGGAAGTTTTTTTGGTATGATGGATGATAAAGCAGCGGCTAGATTTTTCTCGAATAAGCATCATCCGGATTTCTTTGATGAGAAGGGGAGACCTTTTTTTGACAAGATCAAAAATGACATCGAAAAAACAGATGCTAAGACCGTGCTCATTGTCGCATGAGCCTATCTAAAACCTGACACTCTTTCTATTGAGGGTCGGGCGCTAGAAAATGGCATCATGGTTGGGGAGATTGATAGCAAATCAGAGCTTAATGGTCTGTTAGTCATAAAAGATGGTGTCCCTGAAATACAGTATCTTACTCAAATATGAGATCAGGATGCGTTTTTGAAGCAGGCTGAAAAAGAGAAATGGTCTTTGTTTCAACAGACATCTTTTATTCGTCCGGGTGGGAGATTTGTTTCTCAGAAGGATGGTTTGTACGAATTAAGGTTTTTTGTGGAAGGAGGAGGAAAAAAGGGTGTTGTCAATTTTAGTGAAAAAATGACCTATAATGAGGCTGTATTTGTCATGAACAATATAGCAGGTTGGTCTATTGAGAAAGCTATTGGACTGGATACAGGCATAGTTTCAGAAGGCTATTTTTATGATACATGAGGCAAAAGTTTTGTTATGGTTGATGAGAGCTTCGGCCCTACGAAAGGTGGTGCTACGAATTTCATGGTTCTTTTTAGCAGATAATATATTTCGTTGTGTGATTTGACGGTTTTCTTAGCAACTTATTCTCTTGATTTCGTGGAGGCTGGTCATGATAGTTGGATGAGTGTTTTTATCATATATCTATGTTCTCATGTCTGTATCTCATCTGCGTCAGTGGACTATCTTGTGAGCGATCGTGGTCGTGAGTGGTCTAGGAGTCCGGCTGATGACGCGTACGTGAGTACAACCAGATTTGAATATTTCTTTGGGTGCTGTAGGTAGTGCGGGGTCATCGAATTCGACATTGTCGATTGATCGAGATGAGCTACAGTTCGCTGGAGAGCAAGTGCCGCTGGATGATCGTCATCGATATGTCCGTGAGAGACTAGAAAGAGAGATTGCACTCAATCTGCTCAATATGGATCAGCTCGTCATGATAGCCAAGAGACGAGATAGTACTGTGCCTCTCGTCAAGCAATGACTGCGTGATGCGTGAATTCCGGAGGATTTTGTGTATTTGGTGATCGCGGAAAGTGCGCTCAGGACTACAGCAATCAGCTCGGCGGGCGCAGCAGGTCTACGACAGCTCATGCCTGATACTGCCAGGGGTAGAGGGCTGCGTGTGGATAGTCAGATCGATGAGAGACTCGATCCGTCCAAATCTATGAAAGCAGGGATTTCGTATCTCCAGGATGCGTATGGCAAGTTTGGGAGTTGGACATCGGCTGCGGCTGGATATAATAGGGGATACAATGGACTTGCTAGAGATATGCAACGACAATGACAAAGCTGATACTATGACCTCTGGCTCAACGACGAGACGAGTAGGTATGTGTTTAGGATCTTGGCACTCAAGATTATTTTCGAACATCGTGAAAAGTTATTGGATCCCATGATCTGGTGAGATGCGTTCGCGCTACCACCTACCAAGAACATCTCCGTACAATGACCTATAGCAGATCTCGCTGGACGAGCTCGTAGTCAGGGGAGTACATACATACAGCTCAGATTGCTCAATCCGTGGATTGTGGATACTTTGTTGCCAGCAGGTAATTGGACTATTGTATTAGTAGAGTAGTATCTCAAGCCTTCGGCGACCAACTTTTGCCTACCGGCTGCAAAAGTTGGCAAAAAAGCCTCGTCAGTGCAGAGATGATATTTTTAAAAGTTTGATTTGTCTTCTGGTGCGGTGATGTAGCTCGGGGCCCCCACCCCAAGCATTACTAATAATAGAAATTCTTTTGGGAAGTCTATGTCACATGCACTGACTAACGTCTATGAGTGTCCTTCTGGTTTTCATTGTGTTCTCATTCAAAACAACAAAAACACTATGTCTCTGAGGGATGTCAATCGAAAATGAAGGTGTCAGATTTGTTCTTTTGTTGTTTTGGGTAGTAGATCCGTATAGTTAGGATATGATTTTGGCGTTTATGATAGTATTATTGATCGTAGGAACGGGGCTGACCTTGAGTTTGTATTCGATTTTTTTGCCGTTTATTCAGACATTGTGAGATATCAAATCGTATAATATGGCATACTATGCCGCCGTATCTAGCGTCGAGAGAGCCCAGCTCGTGCTCAAATACCACCAGCCATGATTTGAAGGATCTGGAGGAAGATTGGGGTCTTTGACTTATGGTCCGGTGAGTGATCAGTTGATTGATCATCCGTTTGGGTTCGTGACTCAGTGACCCAATGGTCTCAAACGAGAGATCATCTCCAGGACTTCTACGCTCCCTGGGCTTGGACAGTCGGATATTCCCCTGATACTCAGAGGGACGGGTAGTGACGAGTATTTGATGCTCGAATACAACAAACCACTGACTCTTTTTTTGCAGATGGATGTGACTTCGGCGCCGATTGACTATTACATCGACAATGTGACGATTCAGTGATTTAATGGTGATGGAGTGACAGGTGTGCTCAGGCTTCCTGGGCTGATTGCTGATACGTTTGGAGGGTTGCCTTTGGCACAGCTATGTACGAGCTGTGATGATGACGGAGATACACTGACAGATGATCTTATCGCTGCTTGGAAAGTCGATGGTGTCGCTGCGTGAGATCCTTTTTCTATCATCCCAACCAATGCTGTCTTTTATAACGAAGATCCGGCTTTGGTCGATGTCTCTGAGGATACATCTATCAGAAAATCAACCATCAATGCTGGCACGAATACCTTGGAGCGAGGTGAGTGATGATTTGCTAACGCATCATTCAATCCTGTCAAAACAAATACCGATCATAGTGCTACTGGACACAATATGATAAGTAACACGGATTTGTTGATTGGTAATTCATTTAGAAGTATTTTCCAAGATGGTTCCATCAGCGGATTGCAGTTATCATTATCCTTGATGAGTCTTCTCAAGACGTCTACGAATCAGATTTATCCTTTTTTGGAGGGGAGGTTTGTATTTGGATGATGACGTATTGCAGATACGGTATATCGTATCCAAGGGATTGGTAAGGTAGGAGACTATCAGGTGTCTGTCTTGGTCAATAAGCCGTCGTCCAAGGCTTCATGAGTAGGTAGTTTTACGATTATTTTTTAGTTTGTCGTGTTCTCAGAGATTATGGATATTAGAGCAAAATTATTCTTGATGATTGGGTTGATAGGATTGGCTGTGGGTGGCTATATCCTCATGCTGATGACGTATTTGGATCCTGCGGATCAAACGTTATGAATCGTCGATACCTGATCACTCAATCCCTATGAGCAGTCAGTGGTTTCGTCTGGTATCAATCCTGGATCTGATATGAGTAGAATCGTATCTAGTGGTTCGGTACAGGCGATACAGACAGGATCATTGACGATAGCAATACCGTACTGGATACTCACGACGTGACTGCGTGCTAGTCTCGAGCAGATGGCGACCAATAAGTCTGTGATCTTGACGATCACGGGATCATTGCATCTGGAGGAATATCGTACTATCATCACCCAAGGATATCTCAAATCTGATCGTATTGGTCTAGTTATGATTCCAACAGACTGGGTCGAGTCATTGACCGGTCAGATTCAATATTTCCAATTTCCTGAATCTCTTAGCCCGTATTTTCATGTGTTGCGACAGCCGATCGTGGATGATACTTCGATGACAATGATACCATTTGCTCTAGATCCTCTGGTGATGTTATGACGTCAGGAAATTTCATTTGGTACAGATCAGCCATCGATGTCTCAGCTGATCGATCTATGGATGGTCTGACCACAGCTACGCAAAGATGCGTTGACGGTCTTGCGATGAGTGACTACGAGAGATCGAGAGTTGGCTCGTCAGGGACGCGCTGTAGATCCAGGATGGATGGATATCACATATCGTATAATTCAGGATCTTGTAGCATGATGATCGCAGGATCTTATCAAGAGATTGATCGATATACCTGTCTTGCAGCTCATAGGAGGCTGGTCTCCAGCACAGCTTGTCAAAGTCAGCAAAACGCTCACCAAACAACAGATCGTGTGTCAACGTGAACCGATCCTCTGTCTGATGAGATATGGCTATGGAGGAGTGATGCTTTGACGATTGTCTGATATTGATCGCCAGGAGTTGTTATTCAGTGGAGCGTGACAATCGCTGTCTAGTATGCAGATGCGAGGTCGACCCTCAAATACTCAGCCTGTGAGAGGACGAGGACGAGTCGTACGTCGTGAGTCTGATGATCGTGAGACTGCTACCAGGATGCTCAATGGACTCATCGGAGCGATGGTCTCCTGAACAGGTGATCTACGATGATCTGTCTTGCCTGCACCCAATCAATGGTATCAACAAGCACATACTCATTCTCAATGGTCTCGTGTCATCGGCCGTGAACCTCAGCGAGTCATGATGACATGATCTCGAGATGATGCGTCTGATCGAGCACGTGATGGAGAGTGGGATAAGATATGGAAGGGGGAGAAAGTAATTGGTAATTAGTAATTAGTAAATAGTAACTAGTGAATGGAGGGACGTTTCGCAGTGGTGCGGGATTTTTCGTGATGATAAAAACCCCCTTGATAAAGGGGGAAGGGGGATTTGGTTTTTCTATTCTAGTGGTTTTTGTGTTCATATAAAGACTCAGTCCTGATATCGACCGTGTTTGTCTTGCATCCATCAGGATGGAGTAGATGTGAATGATGCGACATCAGCACCAGAGACAATAGTAGCTTGGTAGTAGATATTCATACCGTCTGTGGAGTATCAGTAGTTTCGGTTAATCAAGCGAAATCATCAGGTGTTTTGGAGAGGGATTTTATCTAACTGATAATAATAGTTGTTGCTATCTTTGGAGTATTCTCCTTGGAGTTCAGTCCGAGTATTGATATCGCAGTATTGGCATTTTTTGACTCCATTCCGTATGCCTATAGGTAAGATAAGATATTTTGGGTCGTTTTTGTGGTTTTTGGATTGTAAGACTTTGGGATGATTGGATGATGTCTGATACTCATCAGGATCGAGGAGGTCGCATCATCCAGCGCCAGTCAGATAGCTCGCCTGATACCATCGTCATGAGTCATCACACAGATAGTGATAGACTAGTTTGAATGATGATGGATTGATATTGTCGATCTCCTGTCCTCGATATCGAACCTGATCATCGTCTCGTGCCACTCTCTCATAGGGGATGACTTGGAAGGTGGACGAATCCGCTCCAGAGAGGATACGAGCTGTATAATCTATCTTCAGTGGATATGAGCCAGATGAGATTGTATTGAGTACTATGACTTGATTTCAAGAAATGATGTAGGGATCGCTTGGATCAGGAGGCGTTCATATTTCTCATTGTGGTTGGTATTGTTGTGAATCATATATAAGATAATATGCTCATAAAGTTATAACAATAGCGCTCACAGATAATATCAAGAGTTGCGTATAATTGGATTGTGATTTCATTAGATGCCGTGAAAAATTAAATGAAATATGGTGGTTCAGATAAGAATTTCATAATAATTTATTCGTATTCAAAAAAATGTGTTTTTCAATAGGACGTTCGAGATGTCTAATTTGGAGTAATTTGAGGGAATAGTTTATATTGTACGCCAGTCAGATTGTTCTTCTCTTGGTTTGCTCTTGAAGTTTTGAGTTGATCAGATAGTATGAGTCTATTTATGCTCAAAACTCATATCTTCTATGGTCACTAAATCCACTAAAATTACCAAAAAAGCTTCGGATAAGCCGTCCTCTAAAATTTCTAAGACTTCTGAGGCTTCTAAAGCGCCTAAGGTTGCTAAGACTTCGAAATCTGCTGAATCTACTGTATGAAAAGTTAAGAAATCTGTAGATACTATCAAAACAATCAAAAAATCTGAATCAGAAAAACTCGTGCGTGCTTCTCTGGCTCAGACTCATGCGTTCACTGATAATGTGATCACGATCAAAGGCGCCAGGACGCACAACCTCCAGAATATCGATATCACCATGCCAAAAAATAAACTCATCACGATCACGGGGGTTTCTGGTTCTGGTAAGTCATCGTTGGCGTTTCATACGATCTACAAAGAGTGACAGTATCGTTATATCGAGTCTTTGTCTTCATACTTGAGGCAGTTTTTTAATCTCGGAATGAGGCCGGAATTGGACTCGTCTGTAGGTCTATCGCCAGCAATCGCCATCGAACAAAACAAACGTGTCTGAAACATCAGATCAACGGTCGGTACGCTCACAGAGATCGATGACTATCTCAGGCTGCTATATGCAAAACTGGGTGATATCTATAGCTATGGATCAGGTAAACCTATCAAAGCTCAGAGTATCGACCAGATTATTGCGGATATCAGGCAGTATTATCTGGGACGTAAGGTCTTTGTCGTCCAGCAAGCAGGGACATATGATAATGGGTCAGATTTTATGACCTTTGTGACCAAAAATAGAAAAAAAGTCGAAGCCTGAAAAGGGTTTACGAGGTATTTGATATTGTCTCAGCAAGCTGGTGCAGAGCCGATTGAATATTTCTATCTGGAGTCACCTAATATCCCACAAGACTATTATCCTGTACAGACGTATGGTGTGTTTGATCGTCTTACGATAGAAGAAACGAAGTTGCCAAGACTCAAAGAAGATATCGTCAAGATCTTGTCGAGCGCGAAGAAATTTGGTGTCTATTCTGATGGTGAATGATGAATGGCCAATACTGAGTGATGAGGAATAGATTTGGCTATCAATAACTCGCTGTCTATAGAGCTCAAAGAACAAGACAAGACATTGTGAAGAACGTCTTCAAAAAACACCTTTTCGGATGTTTCTCCTGATGCTTCGGTAGGAATTAGATGGTTCACGGACAAATATTATTGTCCAGATTATGATATTGAGTATCCTGATTTTCAGACGCATCATTTTTCTCCTAATAGAGCAGAGTGAGCGTGTCCTGTGTGTCATGGACTGTGAGAGGTCTTGGAGGTAGATCTCATGAAAGTCATCGATCCGCTGAGCAAATACTCTCAAGCCATCTTGCCTCGGAGAGACAGTACATTAGGACAGACGATCTTGAAAAAACTCGCCCAAAAATACGCTATGGATGAAGACAAACTCTGGAAAGACTTGCCAGAGCGATTTACGGATGTCGTGATGAATGGAGACAACGAACTCCTTAGACTAGGTATGACAGGTCAATACATGTCTATGACCTACAAAGGTGTCAAAGACGTCCTCACGGGTCAATACCACAAAGGTATCTTGACGGTGGATTTTCAGGCGATGTTTGATATGGTAGCGTGTCACGAATGTGGTGGGTCCAAGCTACGCAAAGAGTCGCTGTATGTCTACTTGCATACCGGTAAACCGCAAAATAAACCCCACAATATTAAGACAGATGACATGTCTGAGATGGTGACGATTTTTGATCTCCAAAAAATCCCTATGGTGGAGATGATCACGATCCTGGAGGCATTCGGACGTAACACAGACAAGCCTGTCGAGTTGATTGATAGGATTTTGGGTCCATTGTTGGATAGAGCGAAAACAATCAACAATCTATGATTGGGATATATCAATATCTCTAGACCTATCGACACCCTCTCAGGAGGAGAAATACAAAGACTGAGACTTGCCAAACAGCTATGAAACAAACTGACTGGTATCATCTATGTACTGGATGAACCGACTATCGGATTGGATACCAACGAGATCATCAGAGTCATCGCGTCGATCAGACAGCTCCAACAGATGGGGAATACTATCATCGTCGTAGAACATAACGAAGAATTTATCAGGGCATCGGATCGAGTCGTGGAAATTGGTCCTGGAGCTGGAGATTTCGGAGGTCAGCTTTTATTTAATGGTGTGTATGAAGATTTTATCAAAGCTGATACTTTGACCTCAGACTATGTGACGGGTCGTAGACAGGTGCAGGCGTTTTTTGAGCATCAGCCTAGTGGCAATATCGTGAGAATAAACAAAGCATCCAAACATAATCTGGCGAACATTGACGTGTCGATCAGATTGGGTTCGTTCACGATCATCACAGGACCGTCAGGAGCTGGCAAGACGACGCTGATGTTTCATACGTTATTCGGATTTCTCAATGACAAACAAAAATTTGTCCAATCCTATATCAGACTCCAACTGCTCAAACAGTGACTATCACGAAGTGAAATCATCGCGGCACCTGTGATGAAAAAAGATGTCTACGAACATCTCGAGAACCTCGCTACCCAGAAATTCTTCGAACATATCTGAGTAGAATCTATCAGAGGTCATGAGATGGTCAAAAACACCATGTATGTCGATCAGACCAGTATCGGGAAGACTCCAAGATCCTGTCCAGCAACGTTTATTGGTTTGTTTGATCATATTCGTAAGATCTACGCGGGTACGACAGAGGCGAAGTATATCGGATTTAACACGTGACATTTTTCGTTCAATTCGTCCAAGGGTGCGTGTCCAGAATGTGACGGGTATGGTTATAAGAAAATCGAGCTACAATTTCTCCCGGATACCTACGTCCCATGTCCACTGTGTCATGGTAAGAGATATAAATCTGAAGTCCTAGAAATCAAGCGACATGACAAAAGTATTGCTGATATCCTGAATATGTATGTCAAAGATGCGGCTGTCTTTTTCAAAGATATGGAGTTCATCTCTCAAGAATTGG
>JBGTAD010000146.1:0-2141 GCA_041750055.1 Candidatus Absconditabacterales bacterium
CCGATCTACGGATCTATTGGGATAGTAACGACCCAACTATAAGAATAAAAACTGTCTGAGACCATTTGCAGACAGTTTTTTGTTTTGTGATGTTTTTCTGTATCAGATTTTCTCTGCCTTGCAGAATTGCAGGGATTTATACACAGTGGTTGCGTACTGTGATATGTCACACAAAAAAGCGGCTCGTTTACGACTTACCCCAAGGGCACTTCCTTCGGGTGCGCAGCAAGTATGGGACAGGGCTGACGCCTACAGGGACCCTCTTGATGTTTTTTCGATATCCTGAGCTAATAAACCATCTCATCTCTCTATATCTCCACTCCTTGATATCTCTCGATAATCTCACCACGACGTATAAATACGACATCGAGTCTGTAGTCTTGATCGATATTATTGGTTCGTAGATAGGATTGGATCCCTTTGTTGAGGGCGGATTTTTTGTTCTGGCTACTTAGCTTCATTTTCTAGAATGATTGAACCTATCAGTCATAAAAGTTTGCAACAAAAACAGCTCGTTTCACTCGTCACGATGAGCTGTCTGCACTGAGATCCATTGCAACATGAATCTCCCATATAATCGGTTGATCTTTTGTGTGGTAAATTGACAAAATAATATATATCGATATGATTGTGTCGTATGTTTTATGGGGTTTTATCTATGTTTGCATAGACTCAGACTACACACGATTTTACCAAGCATTTGAGATAATGTGTTTAAACATCTCATGTATTCTATATGCCACCAGAGAAACTAAAAGTCGAAGTCAAAGACTTATCTAACAAAACACAAGCCGAAAATCTGAAGATTGAGTCGGATTTTCAAGAGTGGTATGATAAAAAACTACAGCTAGCTCATACATATACTGGCACTCCAGAACAAAAAAAACAACAAGAAATAGCAAGAAATGAACTGAAGCAGTATGGGGACTATATGGATACATTAGAAAAGCGATATGAGAATGAAAATGTTATGCTCATCAACAAAACAACATTCGAATTGCAAACGCTATGAAAAGATCTCAATAATAAAACAACCTCCTCTACAATAAAAAATCTCATAGAAAACAAACCAACAAAAAGTCTGGAACAACTCGATCAGGATGTACTCAATAATATCCGCCCGATCAATGTCAGACAGTGATATGAATATGCCTCAATCAATACTCTCATCAAGCAAGTAGAATATCATAGCGAGATGCAACAACTCATGAAACAACAAAACTATAATAACACAAAAGATCATAATCGATGAGTCGTAGCTCAGTCTCCTGGTCAGCTACAAATAGCTCAAAAAGCACTAGAACTGTATGCCAGATCATATACGCAAAAAGTGAATGCTGTCAAACAATCTGCTGGATATACTGATGCTTGATTATCATTTGCAATCAATGCTCAGCGTAAAGCAATTGATGAACTCACAGAAATCATGCAATCACCAGAGATGCAAGAGATACAGCAACGTAGAGAGAAAGGAGAAGCCTTTTCCAAAAAGATGGAGCAACTACAAGGGCAGTACTTATGACGGGGTACACCAGAATATTATAGATTGAAGCAGCAGCAGTGCGCACAAGCTCAAGAACGCATAAAACAGAGTCTGTCAGCATTCGATATTGACCATCATAGGGCAGTAGTCACAAGATATAGCAAACAAGATCCAACCAATGCCACCGAATTTACTGAATATATGAATAGTATCAATGCGTTGAAACGTGTCGAACAGACAACCCAACAACTCATGAATTCACCCGATGGTAAAATCATACAATTATACGGTAAATACTCCAAAGCACTCAATGATTTGATCGAGAACTCTGGAGGTTCTAAGGATATATCACAGCTCTTTGACACCATAAATCAAGATAACAAATATCTCTCCAGCAGACTAGATATACAGATACTACAAGGGCAAATAGCAAACAAAAAATTGAAAACCTATGCAGATAATATGGAGTATCTGTGAGTATCTAAGATGCAACAAGATATCGTCATACTGAGTAACACACTACAAAAAAATCCAGAACATCTCGTCCCTGGATTACAAATCCTCAAACAACAGCAAGAATCTCAAAACATAGATAATGATGACATCATTGCTGTCCAACTCGCTAACTACACAGTCCGCCGACAGGCGGACCGTTTTG
>JBGTAD010000147.1:0-15098 GCA_041750055.1 Candidatus Absconditabacterales bacterium
CTAGGGAAAGCTCTTTTTTGTTGTTCAAAAGGGATAGTAATTCTGCTGTACATGAGTAATATAATAAGGGAATAAAACCTAATGCGATCAGTGTAATGCTATGCTCTCGTGAAAAAAATTGACAAAGTTATGAAAAAAACAAAAAATCTGACACTATTCATGGCCAGATTTTTTGTCGTGTATAATTTGTAAATAAAGAGTAGGTTGTATGCTCATCATTCTTGCTTTATATGCTTGTTATATGTCTTCTTTTTTTGTTGTTGGCGTGGGTATAGTTTTTCACCAATGAGTCCCTTGTTTCTTTTGATAAAATTCTGGATATCGTTCTTTGTCTGGTATTCAGAGGTTTTCTATGGTTCCCTTGGTAGTGATAGCAGATATATCAATTACCGCATCGACACCTCATAATGCATATACGATATCCACAATTTCTTTCTGTTGTTCAATAGTTACTAATTCTCTTTCGGTTCATGTATCTGTAGTTGTTGTCTGCCATAATATTTTTTTATAAAATGATAGATTCTGAGGTTTCAACTCGATCAAAGCAGCTATAGACTCTTGATATCTTGTGATTCGGGCGTCATCAATGGTGGCGGAATCATCTTGCATCATTCTAAAATCGCTGAAATGAGGTTTTTTTTCGAAGGGATATATACTGAGTACGTTATAGATGTCCATGAGCGTAAGATTTCTAAGCGAACTTTCTTGTTTGGATGAGACGATGAATGATAATAATTGATCTATGATGACAGTATTATCTAGCTGTATATTTGGACTCACTGTCTCGGCATCATCATCTTCATCATCTAGTATCACTCCATGCTGTGCCCATATATTCTTTATGCCTTCTCTTCTTCTTATATTAAGGTCCATCTCTTTTTGGGCATTATTCACGTCTGCAAATCGTTCTTTATCTTGAAGCGATAGATCCTTAGCCACCCATATTCGCGGATGTGCATCCTCTCTAACGAACCAATCAGCACCTCATAATTTGTACATCAGGTCAGCAATCTCTCTTCTTTTCTCTATGCTAAGGAGTTGTATATCTGCTCATTCATTTGAATAGTATGAGTATAGTAATGCAGTGGTATAAAATTCTACATTAGGAATTTCTAAACGTATCAAAGCATCTACAGATTCTTGGTATCTTGTAATTCGTGATTCATCAGGAATGATCTTTTTTTCTCTTATGTCTCTGGTATACATGATCATAAAATCTGTAAAGTTGGGGGATTGTGTGAGGTGGTCACGATACGTATGGAGCGCGTTGTAGATATTCCCAAGGGTGAGTGTATGTGCTTTTTGAGGATTTACGATCATTTGGGATTCTATTACATCCAACAAATCTTTGATAATCATCGTATGATCTGGAGCTGCATTCAGTGCTTCTATCACGTCTGCTTTGATTTCATGATTTTGTGGTATATTAGTGTCTTGATCTGATGTTTGGCCTGGTATGTTTTTTGATGAGGTAGACATAATAATAAAAGTGAAAAAGATAAAGTACTCATCTTATAAAAATCCGGAGCTGTGAAAAAAATTGACAAATTAGTGAATATCTATGATGGATCATACGGAATCACTGTTCCCACTGCTTGGAGAGGTTCTCTCGATCATACGATGACTGCAGGGAGTTGGCCTGGTGTTGCAATGTCATTCCAGGGTTTACCTTCGATTTGGATCTCTGGACTTGTTAATCTGGGATTTGTCGTTGCTACTCGAGCACAGTCTGTTTGATGCAAATAATTTTTGAGAATGGTCCCTGTCAATCGACGAGGTCCTTTTCCTGATACGATGATTCCTTTTTGTCCTATATCAGAGATATTGGGTAAGATGATATCAGGGAGCTGATCTACTGAGATGACATATTCAGGGATAGCAAATTCTACGATGACATGACTATCAGTTTGACGGATTGTTCGATTGAGATGGTCAGATGGTTCATCTTCAAGATTCAAGGTCGGTAATCATACATATCATTGTCTAGTCTTAGGATCATAATACGATACATCATCTCGTTGGTCGCAAGACAGGACATAGTATGGGATGCCTCATTTTTGTACATTACCTCGCAAATTCAGTGATTGTTTTCTCCCATGCATAGCACGATTCGTATCCAAAAGTGCTAATAATTCAGCACTTGTCCATTGTGTGATATTCCTATATTCTTCATAACCAAGCAGATCAGCATCAGAATCTTCAATTCCTGCATTAGTATATGGAGCAATGTTGATGATGCGATCCGCAAGAACTTTTGCTGTCTGGCTATCATAAGGCACTTTTATACGTTCGAGCTGGGTGATACGTCATCTCAGGACTCCATCTCCCTGATCGTCATATATCTCATCCTCTCATGATAATGATGAGTCCAAGACGGCAAGCAATGTACATCCAGTTTCTTCAGTCAGCTTGATCCAATCTGCATTAACATCAGGATCACTACTCAGGATCACGACGTGGGATGCATGCGAGAAGATTTCTCTATTTTCTGGAGAGATGACTCCTCATACATCTATGAGAGTAATATCTGATGTAGAGTTATCAATATGTTCACATACCTGATTGATAAAACCAGAAGAAAACTTTCCTTTTTTTCTAATTTGTTTGACTGTTTCTGGATTTGCTAGTGATGATCGTCCTGTATTTCACTCTCCATCAGGAGCAGCTTCGATCAGAGCAAAACGATCCTTATCCAACACATTTCTCAGAACTTCGTTAAATACAGTCTTACCCGAATATTTACCGCCGCACACGATTACTTTGACACGGTCTTTTGTTTGTCATGTGTTTGTGTTTTTCATGGTTTAAGAGATATCAAATAAAAAACTATTGAACTTGTATCTATCTTGTCAACAGAAAAACATTGACAAATTTGTGAAAAAAATAAAAAACCTGAAACATATCGTATCAGGTTTGTTTTTTTCTTGGGAGTGATTATGGGGACTGTAGCGGGAGAATGATGAGGATAGGAATATCTGCTGATTTGAGCATGATAGAGTATTCGTGTAGTCATCCTTCACAGATGATGGACATTGTCTCGCCAAACAATTCTTTGATCACTGTCAGTAGTGGACCGACGATTTTACCTACCATTTGGTTTTTGGCTTTGCTATAGCCACTGTAGGGGAGATGTTTGTTTTTGATCCTCGTGTTGAGATGTGTGAATAACTGCGCTAACAGCTGTAGCGAAAACGATACTGATTTGATGAGCGGATGCGTAAACTCTGCACCATTGAACCAAAAACGTTGATGAATCGTATCAATAATAAGGTAGTCCGGATAATCGTCAAAAATCTTGTCATATGCATAAGTCAGTACGTCTCCAGAAAGCGATCTCAAGACGACAGTATCTTTGGGGATATAGTCAGAGTAGATGCCTTGTTGGAGATATTGCTCGATATGAGGGCCATGAGATCACATCTGTATTCGATTATCTCGAGAGATATGTAATGTCTGATAACGGGATTGTATCTTGGTCAATGCCTTCGTGATCGTTTCTCTAGAGACACCCTTCATACTCACGATCTGGATGCTCCCTCCTGTATATGCTGATCCAAATGGCACCACCGCAAAAAACTCTTGCGGATAGATCTTATGTTGATCTAATTCATATCTTATGTCATTCATGAGATTATTATATCATTGGAAGTATTCCACCAGAGAATTCCACTGATGCAGACGAGATATGAAACTATAAAACGTCGTAGGATTATGCGGCTGATGAACTAATAATTCGAATTCTTTGATTGTTTGATCTATCTTGTTACTCACGATATCATGCCAGGATTGTTGGATTGATTCATGCTGATGATAAGGCTTGCTACTCGCAATTTCTTGATAGAGAGCAGATTTGATGTTAGATGGCTCATGACTAATATCGGTATGAATCACCACGACGTCATAAGGCAAATCCTGAGAAATGCCAATAGGCTGTGTTTGTTCTGCACTCACGACACAAGGCAATCATCCAAATTGTAACGATGATTGTATAAAAGCTGAACGTTGAGTTGATTTGCCTGTGATAGATTGCTTGAATTGTCTAGCTAATGCCAAGACGCTATCGTACTGTGCTGTAGACAACACAAGATCAGAAATCTGACCAGTCATCATGTGACATGCAAGTGAACACAGGCCACAGACCAACGATACTCCTCCAAATCCTATATCCAAAGCTTGTTCAGATAATAACGCGAAGCGATAGCATTGATCATGTTCATAAGATGCGAGGTATTGTCAGACAACAGACCATAATTTTGCTTGTTTGGAGGGATTTCGCATTGATGTATGCTGTCGTGTCTGATCCAAACCACGATAGATGAGTGGATCACAACTCATGTGATCACTAGGACGCCATCATAGATATAATTTGGTATTGATGGGATAGGTCAAAGTAGGGTTGCTCGTATCGGTCAGCAGCGATGGCAAGAGATTGATCACATGATGTACACTGATCACAATCGGATACTGAGCAAAGAATTGTTTGTATGCCGAAGTTTGTTCTGACATGATCATACTTGATATGCAGATAAAAAAACTACTACATATCATCATACTCATATATTTCCAAAACGCAAGAAACAAAGAACCACACTCGAGTGAATGTGGTCAGATTTTTTATTCTTTGATTATTCTTGTTCTCAAGCTCTGTTCATCTTTTATTGAGCTCATCATATAGGAATGTATTCTACTAATCGGAACATGAAACTGCTTGGTTTCTGTCTCAGTTTCAGATCATCATATTTTGATAGATACGCATACATTCATATTATCTTTTAGCTCGATACTGTCGAGCTCATATCATTCTGGTAGCATAGTGATAATAGACTCATTGAGCTGCGTCATGTATGATTGTACTAGACTATCTGTGTCTTGCTTTCTCAGTTGAATCTTATCGTTCTCCATATTATACGATAGGTTATTGCCCTTACAGTAGCTTTCTACGAATTCTTTAAAATGCTGTCTTGAATTTTTAAATGTATGACTTTCACATACTTCAATATGATCTAATACATCGCTATCTCGAGTATTGAGATCTACAGTCTCGATATTAGGGACATTGAATACTGAGTAGTCTCTAGCAGGATCGCCATCTCATGAATACCCTGTCATACCCAACTCTCGTGCTTTTTTTGACTTAGCTACACGGACTTGTTCTCAGATTTTTTCTGCTGTGATTGGGTCGTCATAGATTCCCTCTATGCTGTCGTACTTAAATACTGGAGTCAGATGTTGCTCTCGTCGAGTACCTTTGATGATGTGGAGGAAATCTAGATATCGTTCTTTGCCTGAGATATATGCTAGATCTTGTAATGTAGGCTGATATTGTGTCAGAGATTTCGTATCATAAGCAGCAATATGATCCCAAATTCTCTCTCTAGTTTGTTGATCCAAAGCTCCAAATAATTTTATTTCTTTCGTAAGATATGGTGCTGATTCCATAGCAGCTGCTACAGATAATTGATAGAGTTGCTTGCTAGCTGCATCCAACTCTTCAGCTGATTCTCTTCATGCTGAGATATCCACAAAGAGTTGTAGATTATTGGAATCACGTAGTATGTTATTCGAAGGATCGTTTCCCAAAAGTGCTAATAGTTCTTCAGCAGTCAAAGCTACCGAGTATCTTTTTTCGATAGGCTTGATTTGATTAGTGATGATGTATCAACGAGTATAGAGTTGCATAAGTGTATCTTTGAATAGACCGTTTCTTTCTCCTGGCACATCCTTGTTAGTGGATACGAGTATCTGTTGGTATAACGTCTCGACAAATTCTTTTGCTACTTCTTCATTTCATAGACCTTGAGATACATGCTTGATATTATCGTCTCAGGTGACTTTGCTTATCTCTACGAGTTTATATCATAGATTATCGATCAAATTTTTGATAGCACTTGGGAAGAGACTCTGTATTCCTGGTGGAGTTCCAATGCGCTTTTGGTCTGCCAATTCTTTAATAAAAGCAAACACATCAGCTCAATTCTGCTTCTGTATTCAATCTAGTACAAGAGGTTTGGGTTCATTGAAGTTTCCTAGTTTTTGTTGCATCGGCGATATGAAATACGTAATAAAGTAAGAATTTTATACAAATCCGGAAGTGTGAAAAAAATTGACAAAGTTATGAAAAAACAAAAATCTGACCAGAATGGTTGATCAGATTTGTAGTTTACTTTTATGCTTGGAGTATGGCAGCCAGATCTATATTAGTATGGTTCGGATATACATATTTCTTTTCCATGAGTAGGAATACTTCTCGAGGTACCATATGAGTTTGCTTGGTAAAACACTGTAGTAAATTGTCTCTCCGCTGTGACGATGAGTACATGAAGGCCACGCGGTAGTTATGGGCTGTTGCTAGCTGGACATACGGTTGCATCTCTCTGAGGGCAAGATTAGTATTGTCTATGATAATGGTGTCATATAGTCTTCATTCCATAGATTCCTTTGTTCTTTGGATGTTCTTGGTATGGTATTCGCTCAGTTTGCTAGAGTCGAACAGATACGAATCAGGGTTTTGGGGATCACCATCAGTATGATAGTACTGATCAGTCGAGTAGATGACAGCTTTGTCTTCTCCGAGTGATACTACGAGTTCCTTCGCTGTATGCGATTTGCCGCTGCCTGGATATCCACGCATGAGGAATATTGTTGGATCTGGTACTAATTGATGTGAATGATGCATGATGAGATAGTGATGAGCTAAAAATCCTTATAGCTATATATGATCACATGAGTGAAAACAATAGTCAACAATGTGAAATAACAAAAATCTGACCATGAAGAAGATCAGATTTTTTGGTTCTTTGGGATATTGTGTTACGCTCTTGCTCTCTTGACCAAAGGAATCTCTTGCATCGGATCACAAGTCTCTCGCGATCTTCATGAGTCTTCGTCATGCACGAATTCAAAACCGTGTCTGAGATATCGCTGGATCAGTCTACTATGATCCGTCTGAGGGTATCATCCTGCTTTGAGATGGATTGAGACTCCGTAAAGATCAGCGTAGTAGCATATATAACGTAGGATGTATGACCCTCTGCCTGTAGAAGAATCCTGTAGTTCAAAACTCAATATATGTATATCTCAAGAGACCGATGTTCATAACGTGATTTCTCACCGACTAACTCCGTACAATGTCTGTAATCACATCAACAATCATTGAATATCCTGTGGTGGAGGGAAAGACAGAATATCAGATAGTTTGCTTATCTGGTCTTGTGTCAGCGTTTGTAACGTTTGTTCTCATAACGTTCATCCATCATTGGGGCGCTGTTCTGGTCATAAGAGGTTCCACAGAGCATGGGCAAAAGACTCGAATGATATACCAAGATATCATGCTTGGAGTTGGATGGTTTGCAGGAGATCTTGTGGATCTGTGTGTTGCATGAGTTTATGATACGGTATAAAACTATCTTTTCTTGTTCTTTTGGGGTCTTATGACTCCAAATCAAGATGCTAGAAGAGCTGCAAGAGGATCTTCTTCGATCAACGTTTGTCTAGCTGATTCTTCTTCGTTTTGAGCTAAATAGGAATTTTGATGTGCAGTAATATTACTCATAATGTTATCTATCAAGGAAATAGCATCTTTGTATGTTTTTATATTCTGATTTGTCTTTTGCGTCAGGTTTCTTCTTTCTTGATTATCCGTAATCGTATCTAGAGAATCTGCTCCCAGATTGTACACATATATATTATGGACATTGTTTATAGCATTCTGAATATCAGAAACTTGAGTCGTTTTTTTTCGTATATCGTTGACATCCAAGAAGTCTTGTAATTGCGAGACTTTTGAGTCATACAGATCAGCTGAATCAGACATGTTTTTTTCTAATTGTTCTTGTGCATCAGTCCGGTTTGTCCTGAACGCGATCTCTTGATGATATGTTGTTTTGAGCTCTTCAAGAAATGTTCTCCATGACTTTTCTGTTTTTTTATGATCAATGTATTGAGGATCTTGTAGTGATGACATGTATTGATCCAACTGACCTCTGAGATCATCCAGATCAAGAGTATTTGAATTTATTTGTCTGAACCACAACTGTTCTATCAATGTTCTTGTATCGGTTTCCCATGTTTCTAAAATGCCATCCTCTATAGAGTTGTAGAACGCCTCTATCTCATCTATCAAATCAACCAAAGGCTGACACTGTTCGCGTCGAGCTTGTAGTAGAACTTCTTGTTCAGCTTGTTCTCTAGCTTCTTGTTCTTCTTTCTCTTGTTGCAAACGCACTGCTTCACGTTGTTGAGTGATATTGGCAAGAGTTTGTTCTCTGCTTGCTATTGCTGCTTGTTCGTCACGATATCGTACTGAGGAGATCTGATCACCAGACATCTTGAGTCCTGATCGAGTCATAGCATGAGTCTTTGTATCATAGACATGAGACTGTATCGTACTATCAGACAAAACATCAAATTCTTGCGTTGTCCATGATTGTACGAGAGCAATTGAAGACCATTGTGTTCGTTCTTTTTCTAGACGATTCGTCTCATGTTGCTGTTTGAACTGGGCGATATTATAGACATATCCTGATGTGGATGGAAAATCTCGTCCATATCAATTGTTGCCTGCTTTTTTACCTTCGAAGTATGAGTCAAACATATCGTCAGATATATATTCAAGCTGTTCTATCGTCGCATTGATACGGATTTTTGGCTCACTTTCAGCATAAGAAACCTGAAATACCTGATCATCAACCACTATCGTTTCTGGATATTGCTTTTCTATCTTTTCAATGTCTGGCAAGAGGATGTGAAGTGGGTTGAGTTGTAATGAATCTGGTTCGATACGCTCGAACAAGCCTTCTAGTGACGACGTCTTATCAATACTATGAGCATATAATACATCTTGATAATGAGAAGCTAACCAAGTTGTTGTTCACAAATGAGAAAGATCCCTTCATTTCCAAACACCTCCTGTGCGTATGACGATACTCCTCAGTTTTTTCATGATGACATTATTCGCGGCCAAGGTATCTTGCAAGCTAGCAGATGTGATATAGCTCGATCAAGCAGCTAACTTTTCACAAAATTGTTGTATAGTCTCTAGATCTGTATCAGCTTTTACTTGTTCTTGTTCTACTGATAATGCATTGAAGATATGAGTCCTCGTACGTTCAAAATATTGTTCTGTAAGATTTCGCTGTATATTAGCATCTTGATGGGAATACAAATGAGGAGCGAGTTCTCTCAATATAGCAGTAGTAGTATACGAGATGTTAGTTAATAGAGAAATAGTTATATCATATCATTTTCTGTTTTTGGTGACAATGTTTTTGGGATCTGCGATAATGATATCGCTGCTTTCAACAGAAGATTTATTATCAAAATCTCTCGAATCTCATTTGTTGTTTTCGTACGTTTTTCCATACGAATGTTTTCGAACAGATCACAACATACCTGCTGCTATTGATTTCAACAGATCTTGTTCGTTAGTTGTTGAAAGACTTTTTCATTCGTTTTTTTGATTTCATTTATTCAATTGGAGCAACTGAGGATATTTTATATTTATAGCCTCTTTGATATGTTCATACGATTCTTTTACTCTCTGAAATGATTTGCTGTTGATTCAGGCTTCTCATGCTTTTTTGAAGTCAAATCCTATTCTTTGAGTTATTGCATATTCATATAGCTTTAACTGAGTTAATAAATCTGATACTGAGTTCTCGCAATGAGATGGTATATTATGAGCATTTTTGTGATCAATAAGAGAACCAACCTCTCTGATAGCAGCAATTTTCATCATATCGTACAAACAGCCATTTTGAGCTGCTTGTATCAGCATTCTTCCTGTACTAGGATCTACTGGCAAATGAGAAAGTTTTTTTCATAATGATGTGATTCATTGTTCATCAATAGCTCACAGCAATGTTAGTATTTCTTTGGTTTGTTGTAATGATTCTTTTGAAACAGGGTGGAAGAAATCTAATTCTTCCATATGCAATCATGTCTCCGCAAGGATTTTCAAATAATTAAGATCGATTCTTGTTCTTTGTATTTCTGGTGTAGGATATTCATCAAAATATTCTTTGTTGTTATCGTTACATAAGATATACATTCATTCCTTCACTCTTCCAGCTCTTCCAGCTCTTTGTTTACTATCAGCCTTAGAGATAGTTCACAATACGAGAGATTCAATATTATCTATGAGTTTGATACGTCTTTCCAAGCCACTATCGACTACGGCATCAATATATGGGATGGTCAACGATGTCTGAGCAATATTGGTCGAAACAATGATAACAGGTTGATTATATATTTTGAAAATACGATCCTGTTCTTGTTTGGTCAATTCTCCATGTAAGGGCAAAATAATAGCATTAGTTTGTTGTTTTGCGAGTTCATCAATAGTCTCTTGGATTTCTTTTTTCCCAGGTTGGAATACCAACACATTTCTACCTTTTTTTGCTAATTCTACTGCACAGGTTACTAATTCCTTAGCAGATTGTTGTGTTTCAGTCACTGGATATAGTCTTCCAGGCACCTGTACCAAAGGAGCATGGGATATTGTTTTCTCTCCAGTGATGACATCAGATTTCTCGTGAGCAAAATACGACGCTAATTTTTGTGCATCCATCGTCGCAGACATCAAGACTATTTTGATTTTTTTACCATCTTGTTTCATTTTTTTGGATCGAGCAATCAGTACTTCAATATTTTGATTTCGTTCGTGTACTTCATCGATCACCAATACCGTTTCTCTACCGTTTGTCGAGGCAAGAGATTGTTCTGCTAGTTGTTTCACCAACTGTAAGCCATCTGTACAAAACTTTATCCCAGTCGATTTTCCAAACTTTTTGTCTGAGTCAGTATGTCAACCAAGCTGATATCATACTGCTTCACCCAACTGTACTCACATCTCATCACTCACACGAGCAGCAAGACTTGTAGCTGCTAGTCTACGAGGTTGCGTGATGATGACATTATATCCTGCTTTGTAGAGAAATTGCGGGACTTGTGTTGATTTTCCAGCTCAGGTCTCAGCAGTTATAATACAAACGTCATTTTCTTCTAGTCTTTTCAAGATAGCGTGTTGATATTGCATTATTGGCAATAGTCCTAGTTCTTTCATGAGATCTTGGATGCGATCTTTTTTTTGTTCTTGAGTTACTCACGGCTGATAAGGTATACCTAAAGAAAGATTTTTTATATAAGATATTTTCATGAGTCAATATAAATTAATTAACAATAAAATTGTTATATTGTATTAATATGTATTATATATGATGAAATCAATTGACAAATTTGTGAAAAAACCTGACCGCACTCGAGTGAATAGGGTCAGATTTTTTGTTCTTGCTTGGTATAGTCAGTAGATATGCTTATTGTATGTTGTTGTTGCTTTGTTTTGAGTTTTTGTGTACACTGATATAGTATGGTTATTCTGTTATTTTTTAGATCTATTACCCCTGTCTCGTCATGACTCGAACTCTCCAAGATCAAATTCTCTCTAGACAAATTGTCTGTAAAGACTTCGTCTCAGCAGTGCAGCTAGTCAATCTGATCATGCCACTAGCTGAGCAGGCAGACCACCATCCTGATATCCTCATTCATGGGTATAATCACGTCACCATTACCCTCACGACACACGACCAGCATGCAGTCACCGAAAAAGACTACTCCCTTGCACATGCTATCGATGCGCTGCCTATCGATTCTTTACTCAGGTAGATGACTATCTGAGATGTACTCATACGATGATGAGGACCAGCTGGTGGATTTTTTGGGTGGGTATAGTTTGTCCGTTTGCTATGCATACGAGTGATCTCCATCACGACAGCTTTTTTATCACTGGTGATTTTTGCTATGTCTATGATGCCTCCATACCGTTATGATCCTGCTGCTGTCAGCCAATATATGGACACGCATGTATTGATGCACCAGCTCCAGACTCAGCTAGATCGACAGCAATATCTGATCAAGATGTTTGGCAAGACGATGCTCCAGCCTAGACTGGTGACGTTCGCGGGTGATGAATGAGTCCGCTATGCGTATTCTCAGACTGCTCTCATGTGATCCGGACGACCACCCGTCCTGTCTGAGCTCAAGACCTGGATACAGCAGACCTATCAGATGAGTATCAACTCCGTACTATGCAATCGATATCGTGATGGCGCTGATAGTATGGGGCGACACGCTGATGACGAGCCAGAGCTAGGACCAGATCCAGTCATCCTCTCGATGAGTCTGGGTGCGAGTAGGACCTTTGCGTTCAAACATAAGAAAACTCCAAACCTGACGCACCGTCTCGTCTTGCATGATGGTGACGTCTTGATCATGGATCACGGCTGCCAGACAGATCGACTCCACTCCATCCCCAAGACGACCAAACCCCTCTCAGATAGGATCAATCTCACCCGGAGACGAGTCTATGAGTCATAATCCATAACGATCATTCAATGAGACGTCTTGCAATGATAATAAAAATAAATATATTTCTTTTGTTTACATTTTTTTGTGTATAAGAGAAATGAAATTTCGTGAATTTCAGCAACAACGAAAACAATATGGGGTCGTCAATACGGGCATGATCAAGACAGTGTACGGTGATCAACGGAAGTACGTGAGCAGATTAATCTCCGAACGATCAGACAAACACCGACTGATTCAACTCAAGAAATGATTGTATACCTTTGTGGAGCAAGATATCCATCCTTTTTGGTATGCAAACAAAATCCAAGAACCCAGCTATATTAGTACCTATTCTGCACTCGAATTGTATGGATTGATTCCCGAAAAGGTTGCTCGTATTACCAGTATTTCTCAGACCAAAACGATTACGCATACTAATGAAATTGGTGTTTTTTGATATCAACGCTGTGCATCATCAGTCTTTTGGTGATATGTCAGCCAGCGTATTGTTGGTCGTGATGTCTTGATCGCAGAGGCAGAAAAAGCATTGCTCGATCTCATCTACTTACTCCCAGAGCAGGAAAACCCTGTCTGATTTCTTAGACTACAACATCTTGATCGCCTTGATTGTGACAAACTTGCAAACTATGCACACAGGTTTGCTAGTCCTAAGATGAAAAGATTTTTAGTCCGTATTACCCCGTATTTTGATGATCCCTATACTACAATCTAAAATTGCTTCTGTCTCCAATCCTCTGATTAAGATCAATATTGTCAGAGAGTTTTTGCAAATTCTTGTACTCAAAAGTATCGCAGATAGAGGATATTTTACCAATCTCGTGTTTTTGGGTGGGACAGCGCTGAGAATTATCCATCAAATCCGTAGATATTCAGAAGATCTTGATTTTTCACTACTGAGCTCAGCGTGATATGATGGACAGATCATGGTACAACAGATACAAACAGACCTCAAACAACGATGATTTTCTGTGGATGTACGTTTCAAATCTAATACCGTACAAAGTACATTTTTTGGATTTGATACGATACTACAAGAGCTGGGTTTGTCTATGATTTCTGGACATAAACTTTCTATTAAATTGGAAGTCGATACAAACCCACCGAAGGGAACCCAAACGGAAACAACGGTCATCAATGATATTGTATTGTTCGCGGTGCGTCATTGTAATCTCCCGTCGTTGATGGCAGGAAAACTTCACGCAATTATTTTTAGACCTTATACTAAGGGAAGAGATTGGTATGATTTGCTACGATACTTGACCAAATGAGTACGTCCCAATGAAGAACTTTTTGCTCACTTGTGTGCCCAATCAGGATATGAATATACACAGGGTACTCGATCGATGCTGGTTCGTGAAAAAATCGTGTCTCTGGATTATCACACAATCATTACTGATCTTAATCCATTCATTATGGATCCTACTGAGCTTATACTTCTCAAGTCAGAAATATTTCTGTCTTTATTGTCCAAAAGTTAACGAAAAATTAAAATTTGATTACCGACTTGTATCGATGTTCATCCTTTTAATCATCTTCAAATAAGCTGATATGTTTTTCAAAAAAAGTTTTGTTTTGCTTTTGTTCTTTGCGCTTATCGTTGCTGGTTGTTCAAAGGAAACTAGTATCAATCCAGAAGAACAGTCGAAAATTCAATCAGAAATAAAATTCTTGATTGATAAGGGGTTTGGGAATTCTGGTAACATACAATATTCTCCAGGAACATCTGAATATGCTGAGTCGTATGTGACTGATGGCGATATGATGATACGAAGAGAAGATGTTCAGAAAATGATAAAAGATTCGGATCTACAGTCAAACAATAAGATACATCGTAAACATCAGTATATGGCAAGTGCTGGGAATAAAACAGTACGAGTAATATCTGGTGTCCCTACTTTGTGGAATACTGCCGTTTCAGATGCAATATCAGCTTGGAATTCCTTAGGATTGACCATTGTTATGGGTGGACAAAGTGCCACAACGACTAGTACAGCTTTGTATGTGGTTAATGTTCGATACGTAGCTATTCCTAGTGAACCCAATACGGTTGCACGAGCATTAGTACCAGTATCAAATGGTGTTATGGGTAATGAGTTGCAAATTAATTCTTCTTATACTGGGTCACTTACTGCTAACCAGCGTAAGCTTGTTATCGCCCATGAATTAGGTCACGTCTTGGGATTCAAGCACACTGATACTAATGAAGGATTGATTGTTAATAATACAGGTATTGTTGCATCTTGCAGACAAAATGCAGATCCATCATCAATCATGAGAATCGGAACCTCTCCAGTTGCATCATGGAATGGGTTTTCATACTGTGATGGTCAGGTATTCAACTTTATCTACTGATTATCATAAGCTTACCTATACCGTATAAGTTTATTTTACGGGCCACTTCTAAAAGAAGTTGTTTTTTTGGTTAATTTTTCCAACTCCTACGTCTGCGTATCATTCCTGCAGTATCAGGATATGCTTGATCAGTCTGTTGTGCTGAGGTATCGACATTTCGAGCTTCGAGGGTTCTCATGTTATCCACAGTCAGATAGTACGCTATTCTTGTAGAGAATTCGAGATTGTCTTCTATGAGTTTTCTGAGTTTATATCTGTCTGATACTGGTGTCGTGACGGTCTCCATACGAGGTCACATCATGGTAGGCATGCTATCTGTTGCTGTTCTCGTGGTTGTAGTGCTCATATTGTTGTATGGTTTGAGGTATTGAGCTTGTTCGGTC
>JBGTAD010000148.1:0-22372 GCA_041750055.1 Candidatus Absconditabacterales bacterium
TTATATCGTCGATAATGACGAATAAATAGAGGTTCTTCAACTCATGGAGTATTGTATCGCTCTTGCAATGATGCGTTGAACTGGGTCATAGTAAGATTTTTTGCTTGACTCAGGAGTAAGTCCGTCTGATCTTGTATATAGATCGAGACTTTTCTGCGAGGTATCCAAAACACGGCATTCGCTAGGACAAACCAGAACGCACTTACTAGCATCTTGGCAAAGGGGACAGGCGTCCCAAAATACGCCTTGGAGAAGATACTACCTCGCAACCCTTTGTTCCTTACAACCACGACCTTTGTACCTATGGGTAAGTTTTGCAAGAGAGTATAGACTGATTGTTTGCCCATAATCACCTCGTATCACTGCCTGTATGTCTGTCCAGATGGATATAAGAGGATATGCTTTCCAGACGCTAAAGATTGGATCAATGATTGATACATCTGCTGAATTCATCACGTATCACGAGATCATCACTCAAAATCAGGAACACGCACCGCTCATAATCGTCTAAAAAACGGACGTAGAAGTCATTTGTCATAAAAACTCGAAGTCACTACCGGAGTAACAGGACGCCTGACTGAGAGATATGCAGTCAATATGACAGGATCTATAAGACCAGGATGGTTTGGTAAGATGAGAATGGGTCATTCATGACGCAAGGCTTCGATTCATTGTATCTGGATACGATAGCGAAGACTGAGTAAAGCACGTAACAATACAATCAACATGAAGGCAATATACTATACAAATAAATAAAATCTGATACCGATCACAAGAAACTTACAAGCAATGTCGAAGTCAAGTATCTTGCATACAGCAGGACTTGAAATAATCTCGTCATTTACTACCTATAGGAATACTATAAATAGATATTGTTTTTCAAGATATTTATCAGTGTTGTCAGATTTTTACTTTATTATTTCTTCTACATAATATGAACAGATCGATTCTATGAGTAACAAGTATCCTGATCCTCAGCACTATCATAGCAGGATGCGGAACATCCAATAATGGCACATCACCTAACTCTCAAGCAGCAACAGTATCTGTTGAATTCGCTCAGTGTCTCACATCCAAAGGAGTCAAAATGTATGGGACTGACCGATGTCCACACTGCAAAAACCAGAAAAAACTCTTTGGTGATGGATTTAAAGAAATCGACTATACTGAATGCGACCAAAACAAGATCAAATGTAACTTAGCAAAAGTAGACACGTATCCTACCTGGATCAATGCCCAAGGTCAAAGAGTCATTGGCGAACAAACTCCTGAGCAACTCTCTGCATTGTCTGGATGCCCACTCACAGCAACGAATGTAACCAACACTAACGGATCAGGTCAGTAACTTAATGCGCGAACCAATACAAAAAAACTCACATTCTATGTTTTTTATGTTGACTTACTATAGCACAGTGTGTATAGGCTGACTATCTTTTATCGGTTAGCAGCTATATCATATGAACAGTCATTTTCCTGATCTAGACTTTGATTCTTGGGATTGAATAAAGGTATATGGGTTTAAAGAAGATAGTATATTACAGCAGGTATACCATGAATTATGAGTCGTCGATGCAGCTGGCAATCCCATACTATCACAAAATAATTTACTAATCTGTCTGTTAGAAGATTCTCACTATATCATGATACTACCAAATGGAGGGAAAACGATTGATTTAATCTCTCTCAAAGAATCCTTTTGTCGAAATGGGAAAGATCGTAAGCATACATTCGACATAGTACATACTATTGTCAAAAATCATGATCAAAAAATCAAAAAATCACAAGCAGAATTAGCCCAAGCAAAATCAATCCAAGCAGAATTAACCAAAGCATTTATTAATAAAGGTCGATAATATAGCAAATCGTACTGGCATCTGCTTCGCAGGACTACCAAAAAAGTACTACGAGGCACGAAGCAATACATAGTCGCCTGCTTTGCTCATATAGCCTGAAACAAAAAAACGGCTCATTGCACTCGCCGTAAGCACGGGGCAGGGCTTATGCCCTGGCATCCTCTTGATATTCAGACAATTTGTGAGAATAACAAAACACTGTGCAAGACTACATGAAGACTTACAAAAGAATCTTAGGACTCGATTAGTATAATCTACCCTTTCTTCCATACTACGATCTCATCAGGACCGTTCTTGATGAGTTTTTTGGTAAAGAGATGGTGATTGGTCAGACGATGGTCTGGAGAGAGCCGTCGTCCCTGGATCTGAGATCTGGCCATCAGATCGTACAATGCTAACAATGCATCATCCTCAGCATAGATTCTCTTGCCATAAGGTGGATTGGTCATGATCCAGGTCGACTGATCGCTCTGAATATATAGATCCTGGATAGGCTTGGTGATAAACGTGATCGTATCATCCACTCAGGCGCGCTGAGCATTAGCACGAGCCATATCGATCATCTCACGATCCGCATCAAATCACTGCATATCAAAAGATTTGGAAAATGCAGCACTCTGAGCTTCATCGCAGATACTATTTCGCAATACTTGGTCAGCATTCTTTCGAGTTTGTCGATCAAAAGCTCTGAGACGTCATGGTGCGATATTGCGAGCAATCATAGCAGCCTCTATCAAGATAGTCCCACTACCACAAAAAGGATCAACCAAACGCTGACCCCAACGCCATCCGGATGCCAAAATGAGGGCAGCAGCAATATGTTCTTTGAGTGGTGCTTGTCATGCTTGAGATCTATAGCCTCTATGATGGAGACTACGCCCAGATGTATTCAGATAGATACTTGCCTGATCTGATAGAATATGTACGAGGATATCATAGACGGGCAAGGACGGATTTGATGACGCAGCAGGAAGCGCATCCATGAGTGCTTTGTGTGTGATGCTTTGGACGGACTTGGTAGCATACAATGTAGCATCACGCAAGACAGGATTGATAGATACCTGCGATCCCACAGGTAAGAGTCCCGCTCGATCACAGTCAGATACGAGGGCAAACAAATCATCGTAGCTCGACACTTTTGCTGATCACATGTGTAGATAGACTTTGCTAGCGACTCTCGATCGCAAATTAATACGATAGATATCAACTCGATCAACATCGACAAAGGTGCCCGTATCGAAGGTATCGAACGGTTTGATCTTGAGATGTTTGAGTTCACTGGTGAGAGATCAGGCAGTTCACCAACTACAGGTAATGAGGCATTTCATATGACTATTCGTACGAGAGTAGAGTCAGATTTCAATTGATTTTTGGATAATAATACTATAGTATGAGAATATCAATTCGTATTGATTTTTAGTACGTATTATCCATCACCATGTACAAACAGCTCCCCAATCGTATCGCGCTGACACTATGAGGATGAGGAGCAAGAGGCCTCGCTCATGTATGAGTGCTACGCTATCTAGAAGAACACCATATACAGATAGAAGAAATATCAGGTACGAGCGCATGAGCAATCGTGGGAGCCATGATCGCATATGGTATGAATTCTCAGGACATTGTGAAGATACTGGATCAGCTCAACATCGTCAAACTCGCTGACATCAATCTCAGGACAGGTTTTCTCAAAGGCGAAAAAATCAGGGCATACTTCGAGACTCTTTTTGGAGATACGCAAATCCAGGATCTCAAGATCCCATTGGCAATCAGTGCTACAGATATCAACACAGGAGAACAAATCATCTTGCGTAGCTGATCTATCGTGGATGCTCTCAGAGCCAGCGTGAGCATACCAGGTATCTTCGCTCCATACGAACGAGACGGACGTACTCTAGTCGACGGATGAGTCATCGAAAATCTACCAATCTCTTTGGTACAATGAACAAACATCATCGCTGTGTCTACTCGTGTCGACCTCACCAAAAAAATCAAAACCAGACACAAACTCTTTGGTATCTCGATGAGGAAGAGCTTCTTCGCAGTCAACGCCCAGATCATCCAAAAAACGATCAGTCTACTCGTGAGACAAAACGAAGATAGATCACTATTCGAAGCATCTAGTCATGGCAAACATGTCACATTCGTCAACCCCAATGCCGATGGCTCCAGCATCTACCAGTTTAGTCACTATCCCAAACTCATCCAAGCTGGACGAGATGCTATGGCAGAGATCTTTGGAGATCATAGAGACACAGAAAAAGCATAACAAGCGAAAAAACATACCAGAACCATACAAACAAAGGAATCACCAAAAAATCTGGCAAAAAATCCAGCACAAGAGATCAAGCCGGCTGTTATTACAACAAACGATTACAACAAACAATTACGATAAAAACAAAAAAGTCTATTGCTCAGTACGATATCTCACACCTACCACTGTCGTAAGTCATACTGTGATCAGCCCATGTAAGAGCATCCACAACGGCGTCAATATCACGAACGTATATAAGAATGTCCCAGACTTGCTAAATACTGATGCAAAATCTTGAAGCTGATCAACATCAACGATTTTCATACCCAATACTGCTATCTGCAACGCTAAAACCATAGAAATGACCGTCAAAGGAACCATGACGACCATGAGGACTTTTTGAGTCAGATCATCATCCGGGAGACGGATCGAGAGCTTGGATCGCTTGAACAGGACAAACAATAATCCTATATACAGGAGTAAGACCATGATCGTCTTGCCATCCGACATGAAACTTTCGAATCTAGAAAACGATATCCCCAATATACCCCTAGATTCACTATTTGCAGCGAGTCGACTGATGAGAGAGTCGATAGAGTTGGACGCTGCTAGACAGATACTACTGAGTAGATAGTTACCCATTACGATCTTGATCATCTGCTCTAGACCGATCATCACCGCGAAGATACTGAGAATTGCTACAAATCATATCAAAAGATAATCAAATATTTGTACCATGAGTTATACAGCGACAAAGACTATAAAAAAATAAACGTTGAAATTCGGTCAGATTTCCTTGATGTTTGTGTATTATTTTTATTGCTCATTAGTGTACTCATGTACCAGCTACTTTCAATGCTTTGATATGATATTCGTCATACCCCAAAATCACTGAATGGATTCACTCTGCTAGAAGTAGTCATCATGATTATCGTATTCTCTGCAGGGATGGTCGGAGTATTCTCGGTACTACGTCAGGGTACACAATTCTCTGATAGGACCAGGCTAGAAGTCATCGGCATCAATCTCTCCAGAGAGTGAGTGGAATGAGTCATGAATATCAGAGACACCAACCGACTCAGACGAGCAGGAAGCAAAGAAACATGCCGACTCAAAGCCAACCCTCTGGTAGATGAGGCGGGTGAAGGATGTAGTGATGACGCACGAATCCGTACAGGGTCATACGTGTTACAGACGATCCCCAACGGATCCAACTACTACCGAGCAGTCTCAGGACCCAGCCTTTCTGCACTGGATGTGCGCGACAACATCGACACATCAGATCTAGTATTTAGTCTATGTCAATCATCATGAGCACGAAACGCTTGTCCCTGATCCCAACCCATCAGCAGAGAGTGACAATTTTTTCGTCAGATCGACGTCAAGTGACTGTATACCAAGAATACGACCACACTTGGTGGCGATTTGCTCAGCTGTATCAATGGTCAAAGTCCCGGCTGTGGTGGTCCCGAAGCCAAAGAATTACGCTATTGCTCCAACGTCCAATACCAAGGAAGAGGATTTGGGAATATCGAGCTATGTATGATCCTGACGAATTTTGCAGAATAACAACGAAGAAAAAATCTGACTATAACATCTTATAGACATCTCCTCTTGGACCGATATACCTGATACGATTTCCGTTAGTGCATTTTTCATAGACAATTCTGATGTCTCCTACTCTGAGTCTATACCAACATTCATATCAATGAAGCTCCTTCACATCATAATGCTCTAGATTATTATTCATAATATCAATAGCACATTGTCTGAGTTTTTGCTTATATTTTGACTTTTCAATGTATTTTTGCCATTGTTCTGTCATGAGTTGTATCGAGACTATCAATAAAATCAACTATCTCCTGAGGATCAAGATCTAAATCTAAGTCAGGATAAAAGAGAGGATGAGTATCATAAAGATCCTTGAATAGAGTCAATGTTCTAGCATCACACTGGATAGTTGCTTGTTGCTGGTCTTGTTGTAGTACGACAAACATGATATGATCATTTATGAAATAAATAATTCTGTGGCTTCTTGGATATGAGCAAGTGCTTGTTCGATGGTCTCTCCTTGGGAAACGACTCATAATTCAATATTCTTGGCAATATACATCGTTTCTCCTTTGGTGATCAAGATATTGTATTGCATGGTGAGATCATCAAGAACTAAATCTCCATCTGTATACCCAATCAGGACATACAAATCAAGACTCAAAAAAACCTGACCCCCTATCACGAGGAAGGAGTCAGATGTTATGATGGATTGTGTTGATGAAGTACGAGAGTTTCATCTTTGAAACATTACCTATCAAACAATTCAAAACGATTGTTCACGAGATCACTTTTGATCTTTTCAATCATACGTTCTATGCGATTTTTGAGAGTTTGTCGAATCATATTCTCTCATCGCAGTTTATCGTTTTTGTCAGTGATGAAGATAGGAATAAGGATAAGAGTATGCTGATCATATTCAGCCAGAAGTCTTATTGATTTTCATCAGATCATGACCTTAGCCTTGAGGTAAGGACGATGGAGATAACGTAATTGTTATTCAATATCATCGCAAACCTTCTTGATAAAAACATGTATCTCGACGGATTCTTTTCCTCGAAATGTATCATAGGATTTCATGAAGGTGTCACAAACAATGACTTTCGTAATCAAAGACATCACTTATTCTTTGCGACTGATAAAAGAAGATAGTGATGGTTGAGAAGACAATCGTTCACATGCTTTATCCAGATTATTGTCCATTTCGTTTTCTCGTGAATCTGTCTTGTTTCATATACTGACAGACATCTGTCTATAGATATCTGGACTCATCTGGACGATCAGATCATCACTCTCTGCCGACATTCACAACAGACGCCATGATGAGCGCTTTTGCGAGGTGATAGTAGTTTGATCCATGATACAACTACGATAAAAAATAAAGTATGATTCACTGTACTCAAAGAAAGAGTTCAAATCAAGTCATCTTACAAGACTCAAAAAACCTGACCCCTATCACGAGGGAGGAGTCAGATTTTTGTTTGTTTTTTGATAACTTATCTGAGATACAAGATCTGGAGTATTTCCGCTGGATCAGTGACGAGGACTCCCTTTTTTTTCATAGTAGGTACTGCACCAGGAGAGACTACTCTATTCACTTCATAGATATCATTTCATTTTTGGATAGTAAATGTAGCTCCTCACTCTCGATCTGGACGCGTCTTATTAGTAATCTTATAAAGACCCTTCGTCACAGGCATATCATATATATACTCTGATCCGAAATATCTCTCAAATCATGCATTCATAAAGTAAGCATCATTACTTATTTCTTTTTTGATATTATTGGCTGGCTGATTCAAGAAAGCTTCAGGACTTCTTATCGTGTCATCAATTTTATTGAGGATGAACTTGAAGCTATTAGTATCTGGGTAAACAATGTAACTCTCTTTTGCTCCATCGTTGTTTTCTACATTGATAAACAGTGATCAGCGAGTAAAACCTTTGGTCAAAAGAGCATTGATGTCTACCTTTTTAGTCTTATTATCGAACTTCAATCACAATTTTTCCACGCCTTTCATGATACTGATGGTTCAGTCAGGATTCTGCTGTAATGATAGCTTGAGACTCTTCATCAGTGTCTGTTAATCGGGAGTGATTGTTGTTTCGATAGTTGTAGGAGCTACTTCTTTTTTTTCAGAGTCTTCTTTTGTTTTTTCTGCTCCTATTTTAGGATCAACATTTATTTCTTCGGGGTTTTCTTCTGCTGGTTGTTCGCTAGGATCAGTAGATTGATTGCTTTTATATTCTGTTGCAGCAGTATTTTGTTTTTTTCAATCATTCAAAGCAACAGCAACTTTTTGTATATTCTGTTTGATCTCATCAATAGCAGGTTTGTTTTGTTTGTTCCAATCATCAATATCTTGCTTTTCTTTGTTAGCAACATCTAATCTTTTAGATAATACTGCAATTGTTGATTCAAGATCCCTTTTTTGAGATCATAACGATGAAACCTCTGCCCTAGCAGACGTAATCCCGCTCGAATCTCATTTTTCTACAGCTATTTTTAATGTTAGTTGTGCTGTACTTAATTTATTGTTTGTATCAGTGAGAGATATCTGATTTTTATCTTTTTCACCAGAAAGCGTTTTGATTTCTGGCAGTAATTCTCAAATTCTTTTTGTATTTCTGTCATAGGTATCTTGTAAGGGAAAGAGTTTTTTTTGCCATTCTAGATAATTCAAGCCATTGGTAGAAAAATCCGTATATCAAGAAATTTCTTTTCCCTTAATGATGAGTTTAGCCTTTTGAGCTTCTAATTCTGTTTTTTTCTGTTCCAATGCAGGAATCGTCTGTGAAATAAGATTTTGTATCTCGGTTGATACATTAACAAGGAATTCTGCATCAACATCAGATGCACTCGCACTATAATCGAGAATCTGTTGTTTACGTTTTTCCAAAATAAGTTTCATTGAAGCAATTTCTTCACTAACGCTACTTATTTCCTTATCAACTCTGTCTATCTCCTGATTATTGGTATTATCAGCATTCTCATGGACCTTTTGTTCTCAATATATTTTTTTCTGTTCGGCTACTTTATTTCTAATATAAATATATATAATTTCTTGTTCTAAGGCAATTTGTCTCTTAGCAAAAGCGTCTCTATCATCTAAATCCTTTTGGAGAATATCCTCTTTTTGGTAATAGCTTCAATTTTGTGAATTTACTCCTATTTCTTCAGTCTTTTCATTTTTTGATGTTTCTACCGTGGTTCTTTCTACTTCCAATTCATCTTTCTTTATAGTTGCTTCTTGTATGTTTTTATTTACCTGTGTAGCATTATCTGTAGATTGTTGATTGAAAAAGGCTGCTTTGTCTGTATTGTCCTTATTTACAACTGTCTTGTAATCAATTTCAGCTTTATTTTTATCCTCTAGAGCCTTATTTAGTTTCTGCTTGAGTCAAGGAGCTGCTTCATCTGGATTATCTAACTGCAATTTATATCATTTATCCATTCCATTCGCTTTGAGCACAGATTGTACGGTAGCTGCATCAATTTTATCATTTGTAGCATCTAGTCATTCTAATGATTTTCATAGTACATCTTCTCCATCGAGCTTAATATAAATGGTACGTAATTCGTTTTTATAGGATTCTCTAGTTTTGAGTTCGTTAGTATCTTTCGTATCTTTGAGGTCTTTGATATTAGATATAAGAGTATTTTTTCTTCCCATAAGTTCAAAGATCTTTTCTTCTAAGTCCTGTTTAGATTTATATGTTTCTGAATAAGTTTTTTCCGCTGCATTATATAATTGCAAAGATTTGGCTACTTCTGGATTTTCTGCGTATTGCTTTTCGGAGACGTCTATCTGGTACACTTCCTGCCCCATGATTCTTTTATACGCTTCATCAAAGTCTCTGTCAAACGTATCTTTCGCTTCATTAATATATGCTGCAAACAAGTCTGATTCTTGTTGATTCATTAATCATTGGCTATATGCTGGAGTCAATGTATCACCAGAGATAGACCATGATTCTATAATTTTTTTATCCTTGGCTGCTTGTAGCATCTGAGCTAATGCGTCTTTATATTTTTTAGGATCTCCTTGTGTGACATCAGCAAGAGACTTAATCCCTTTATCTAAATCTTTTCTCTCTCTTCTTTCTAGACGAAACTCTTTTCTCAAAGTTCTTTTGGACAAACTATTCAAAGACTTATTAATCAGTTCCTTACCAGCTGCCTCTAGTTCTTGGAGTCTCTTATCTTTAAGATCTTTCTCTATTGTTGTTACTACTACTGGTTTTTCTTTTGGCTCTTCTATTGTTGGTTCATCTTTCTTTGCTCACTGCAACGTCAGCTTCGCATCTACCGTATTCGCACCATTTGTTACCTTAGTTTCTAGTGTAGCTCCTGTAGCTGGGATATCTGCAGTCTGAGTATAGATGATATCACCCTTACTATCGATCTTGAGTATTCATTCGGCAGATCCATTCTTAATCGGCGCATCTGGTGTTCATAGCAGATTATCGTTACCTACCACCGGTGCAACAATCAAGAATTCTCATTTAGCTTGTTTGACGAAGTTATATGACTGCGTTCATATTTGTACTGTTACTTTACCAGTTTCAGGCTCTACCTTTCCTACATTTCATAGCGTTGTAGCGGCATTCTTGGCGTTGATAGTTGTATCCTTGAGTTTTGGGTTGTCAGGATTTTCGATTGGAGTTTCAGGATTTGGTTCTTCCTTCTTTGGTTCCTCTTTCTTCGGTTCTTCTTTCTTTGGTTCTTCCTTCTTTGGTTCTTCTTTCTTTGGTTCTTCTTTCTTTGGTTCCTCTTTCTTTGGTTCTTCTTTCTTTGGAGGAGTTCCATTGAGGAGCCAATCAACAAATGCTGGCCACTTATTATCTTTATTGTTTGCTATAGCTCTGAGAGTATCATAATATCATTTTTCTAGATTAGCATCTGCCTTTCCGTCAAAATAGTCCTCTTTACCAGTCTGGTTAGATTCGTGTTTAGATTTGATCCTCATGGCCAAATAGATACGATGAATGATGGTTCTTTGTTCAGCAGTCAATCAGTCAGCTGTCGATGCTTTTAATCGATCTGTAGCTTTTATGACATCAGCTATACTCAAAAAACTATTTTTAATCTCATCGAGATTGTCTTTATAACTCTCCAATAATGCAGCATGCGTTTGGGAAATTAGATCTTTGCTTTCTTTGTTTTTTAATTCATCAAGCTTTCTCACAGTCTGTTGCATTTCTGGTTTTGATATTGTTTTATGCTCTGTATGGGATACTATCCCATCCTTATTATCATCCAAATGGCTTAGTATTTCTGTCATGGCAATATATAACCTCACGAGGTAAAACTATAATATACCATGACTTTATTCAAAGATTTATATTTGTCAAATTTTGGTCAAGTTTTGTGAGGAGGTGCATGAGAACGTGAGAGCATAGCAGTATTGTCCTACCATTCAGACACAGATCTGATGGCTATGTGCTCATCTTTGTCCTTGGATGAGTCGATGTCCATGAAGTCCGTCCACCGATCGATCCTCCTGACGCAGATCCGAGAGTCTGATCTGATCTCGCTGATCTAGTCATAGGCCATAGTGTTTGAGCATCGCCTCTGTCGCCGTCCACACGCAGAAAAACTGCTCTCGATCATCCAGAAGCTTGGACATATCGACGAAACAATCTGCATACTCAGTCATGACCTGCTGCCAGATCGCTGGTGAGCGAGGCGACATATGCTGGACATCCACGCCAATAGGCTGCTGAGCCAATCCCACCAGCCACCCATGGGCACTATGAGACAGCGACCAGTATCGTCACTGATCAGGCAGAGGTCTACCCAGAGTATCTTGAGCCCAAGAGAAATCAAAAATCTGACCCTCATCCTGCAGTCTCTGCGATGCTTGTATCAAGACTTGTGATCTCTGGAGTGATGAGTCTATGACGAGATGGAAGATCATGACGAATGGCGAATGACGAATAGCGAATAAAAAAATAAACAGAAAATATCACAGAACATTGTCAGAACATTGTTAGAAAACTATCAGAAAATCTCCCAGAAAGATAGGGAGCCGCAGGCTGGTTCGCAGGGCGAACGCCCCGATGCTGCGGCGAGTCGAAGACGAGCCGCTCAATACTTACAAGTTATTATTTTTCTATTCCTTACTACAAGAGCTCAATTGCATTATTATTTCGAATTTTTTTCATGATTTGGTTGCTCGTAGCTAAAACTACTTACCCCAAGAGTGCTTCCTTCGGGCGCGCAGCGAAAGAGGGACTTCGCACTACGAACCCAAAGCTCAATGAGCTTGTATTGACAAAATGTTCTCTTCATCCATCCGCCCAAAAACTCTACCGCAGCAGTCAAAGCAATCCATTATCTCGAACCCTTTGTCTCCGCGCAGTACTGCGGGGTGAATGTTGTTGAAGTTTTCATTCCTTCTAATGTTCTAATTTTCCCATATTTTTATTGTCTATTATTCTTTTCGATCTTATGTTCTAATTTTTATATCTTCTTATGTTCTAATTTTTATATTTTTTTACATATTCTTGACCAACCGGGTTATGATCTCTTGGAGATTGTCTTGTTTGAGTTGGATAGGACATTGACTTAGTTTGGTCGTGATCTGCTGAGATGGGTATCCGAAGTTTTTGAGCATGGTCGTGATAGACTTCAGGAGAGCCTTATCGATTTGTAGCTTGGCTACGTCGTCAGATTTGAGAGAGTCTTTGAGTTCGATGATGATTTTTTTAGCGGTCTTGGGACCAATGCCAGGTATCGACTGAACAAATCAGATATCAAAAGTATCGACAGCTTGTTGCAAGACCTCAGGAGGGATATGCGCTATCGTGAATGCTGTCTTGGGTCAGATACCACTGATTTTGAGGAGTTTGGCGAAGATTTGTTTGAGCTCGAGTGAGTCGAACGCAAAATATGTCACCGTCTTGGTCCTATCATCGATCATGGGATGCAGATAGTATGTTCAGGTAGATTGGGTTCACTGATAGGAGGCTTCTACTCACACGAGATCATTGGATATCACGGCGACTGATCCATAGATCTGACTACTACCACGAATGAGATGAAACATGAAAGAGGTAGAAAGGAGAAAGTAAAAAGTAATTGGTGATGAGTGATTAGTGATTGGTAATTAGTGATTGGTGATGAGTAAATACCTATGGCGAATACTTTTGGCGAACCTTTTTGGCGAATACTTTTGGGTATACGATATCTGTAGAACAACTCTCAATGGGTCGCAGGGCGTCCTCGCTGCGCGCCGCAAAGCAAGTACTCTTGGGGTAAGCACCTGAGGTGCGAACGCGCAAGAAATGAATGAGAACGGCGTTGTGTCTGACGCAAGGTGAGCAGACCTCTTTCTCGGACAGGCCAAGAGCCTATCCCTACACACATATCCGCATTTCGTTATTTGTATTTCGTCATCCGTCATTATGCCAATCACACTGGATCAATATGATCGAGGTCAGATTTTTGTTTTTTGGGAGTTGTTTTGGTCTCGGTTCAATCCTCAGAAACGGTGGGTTTGTTGTATTGGATAGATGTAGGATATGCGAACGTGATTCATGCTTTGCGAAACGCTTCGAAGATCTTGAAATTGATCTCCTGCTCAACATCGACATACGTCTTGAAATCTTTGGATGTGACAAAATACACCAGATCATACTCTAGACTTCGAGCGCCATATCTACGAAAATGAGCACGATCAAACTCTACATGATGAATAGGATCTACAATATCTTGTAAGATACTCGGTATTTTTTTGAGGAGATCTAGATCATGCTCATACGAGATTTGTAAGTCAGTACTGACTCTTCTACGATGCATGAGGGTGAAATTATTGATCCTGGCGTTTTGTACTTCTTTGTTGGGGATGGTGAGAACCGTTCACTGGAGTGTCTTGACACGAGTCGTCTGTAGACCGATATCCATGATCGTTCATGAGTCCGGACCTATCGTCACGAAATCGCCGATATCGAATGGCTTACCCAAAAATATCGAAAACGAAGAAAATACATCTTCGAGAATGCTCTTGAGTGCAAATGCGATGGCAATACCTCCAATTCACAATGATGCTAACAAAGGAGTGATCTCTAATCCGATATTCATGAGGATCAATAACACTGCAATGACTCGTACCATGATCTGCACAACCAAGATCACCATACTTACCGTAGTCTTATCCTCTTTCTTACCAACAAATCGAAATGTCTTGATAAGATATTCTACGAGATCATTGGATATCCTGACGATCTGATACGCAACCAATATCAAGACCACGCTATCAATAAACACCGCCAGCATACGATCAAACGACAATCTCTGCACACTCATATATCGAGTCAAGATGACGTAGACACTTCGCGGTATCGTCTTAAGATGTCAAAACATAAGCTTGATAAACTTGAGTTGTTTGATACCTGTGACTTGAGCAAGCTGCTTGACTGGAGATGCAAACCATTGTTTGAATATCACGATACCACCCATTAATATACCTCGGACTACTATAGCACTCACATATGCGCTGACGGTATTACCCAATATTATCGTATTCCAATCCATTCTATACATATATCAAATAAATCATACCATATATCTACTATTAGCTAGACATCTTTCAAGACTTCATACAAAAAAACACCTAAAATCTGAATCGCAATCACTTGAAGTATAGGAGCAAAAATCATAGAGTCATTGGCGTTTGAGAAAAAAAATCAGATTTTTTTCCAACCTATTATGTCCTCTTCATCATTCATCATTCATCATTCATCATTCACCCCCTTTCTTCTTGCTTTTAAATTTTTGCTTTTAACTTTTTGTTTTTGCTATTGATACGATGCACTATACTCTCCATACTACTCAATGAGTCCAACTGATTCTCGTCCCTATGACCGATGCGAATTCGGTCACTGCTCAGATATTCGTCAAAGCTTGATCTATCTATGAACAGCGTCATACGAATGGACTAAGTCATGTACTTGAGCATTTATTTTTCAAAGGAGGCAAACGCTATCCTACACCCAAAGCAGTAGCGACTGCTATTGATGCGTTTGGTGGTGAGTTCAACGCGTACACCAGCGATCATCTTGCGTCCTATTATGTCAAATGTGCTCCTGGATATCTCAAGCAAGCTGTTGACGTCTTGTCTGACATGATGATCAATGCACGCTTCCCTGCCGAAGAACTCGAAAGAGAAAAACAGGTCATCATTCAAGAAATGAAGATGATCCAAGATTCTCCTCAGAGAGCAGTAGCTAGCTATTGGAAAGAATATTTCTACGGAGACAATCCCTACGGACGACCCGTGATTGGGAGCGAAGCTAATGTACTAGGATTTAGTTCACAAGATTTATTTGATCATCAGCGCAACCTGTATACCAAAGACAATCTCATCATTGTCGTGGCAGGTAAGATCAGTAGTGAAGCTGATGTTATTACAATGATAGGAGATCTCTTTGGTGATCTACCAGATCATGCATTAGCTCACAAACCACCGTTTGTGCGACAGCCGCCTGTACATACATCCGCACACAAACATATGAAGACCCAACAAAATCACCTCATTATGTCAGCAGTAGGATTCAACCAAAACGATGATCGTAGATATGCAGCTAGATTACTCTCTATCATCCTAGGAGGCAATATGTCTTCCAGACTCTTTCAGCATATCAGAGAGCAACTGGGAGTATGTTATTATATCGGAGCATCTCATGCCAGTGATATCGACGATGGTGTGTTTATGATCAGGTCAGGTATCGATAAGACCAAGTTTGAGTTCACGATCGACGCTATACACCAAGAGCTATCATTGATAAGCAAAGAATGAGTGAGTAAAGAAGAACTAGAAAAAGCAAAGGGATTTCTCACAGGACAGACTCTCATGGGTATCGAATCATCTGACGACATGGCAGAATTTGTCTGAGAACAACGAATCGGCAAAGGCAAGATTGAAAGTCTAGAAGAACTGATGAGCAAATATCATCACGTCAACATATCTAGCATCATGGAAGTCATTGATGGTATCGCTCCTCATCAATGGTTCCAGTTTCATGTGGAATAATACAAACTTGGGGCGTGGGGTATAGATGACAAACGAAACGAAACAAAATAGAACATACAAGATTTGACACGATTATAAAAAAACATATCATTCATATCATATACAAAGACGGTATATTCTTTGTGCTTTTATTTGTTATGATATCCATATCATGAATACTACTAAAAAAACAAATCCATTGTTGCAACGAGAAAAAACAGTCTTAGAAAAACTTCATGCTACATGAATATCAGCGCTCGTTATAATCATCGTTGGAATGTCACTGTTTAGTTTTGCAATGCTCTATAATATATCAGCTAGCGACGGAGGAGGAACTTCCAAAGAATAACAAACACATCCAAAAAAAACCAAAACCCAAAGAATAATAGATATACCATCGTAATCTTTATTGATTACGATTTTTTTTGACAAAACTTGACAGATTCAAAAAAATCAATACAACGTACTATCAATAAATACATTGTATTTATGATTCTTTTATCTATTATCACCGCCATACGATGCAAGAGACGAACTATCTCACCAAGTACTCATCAAAGAAAAAAGCAACAATCAGCCTGATGCCCCACACCAAAATCGTCACAGTATCAGTGATGATGACAGCAATCATTACTATCTGACTCATCCAACCTATCAATGCGTATGACCTATCCGTACAGGATGACGGAGGAGGAACTACCAAAGAATTCAGCCAACTCGATGGAGGTGGAACTACCAAAGAATAATGGATAATATCTCATACAATATCCCAAAAACAGCATAAAGCTGACTCAACAAAAACATATACAAAATCGCAATCTCTCTTTGATTGTGATTTTTTAATGAGATATATCTGATCATATGCTACGAAAATGAAAAAAAACAACACCAATAGAAACAAACAAGACAAATACTCCTAGATCATCAGTATCAGGTTTTTTGATGACCTGAATGATAGCCTGAACATCCAAAATACTGATACGAGCACTATTAAATAGCTGCAATCCTTCACCAAAGACTCAAGAGGAACTTACGCAAGCTCTGACCCAGATCGAACATATCGAAGAATCTCTCAATGGAGAAAAAACAGGAAGCCCAAAATTTGGAGAACTACTCAATGATCTGAATCAATCTATCGAAAGTCTGACCAAGATCGTACAAACCATCGACAGAACAAACTTCTCCATCCCTGACACACTAATAGTCGAATGACTCAACGATCTCAAAGACTACGCCACCTTTATCAGTAATTTTTCTGATCTCTCTAGCAAAAAAAACGCTGTCGGACTTTTCAAACAATATCAAGCCCTCAGTACTCAACTACAACAACAAATACCTTATAATACTGACCAATTCGATATCGTCATAGCTAAGATCCTATCTAATATCGCTGCTACATATTCAGAAAACCCATCGTCCAACTATGAGCAACTCCTCAGTACACAGACATATCTCCAGCAAGCACTCGCGATCAGACAGCAAACTGGCACCGATAGTACCCAGCTACTGATCAATCGATCAAATGTCTGCATCTCTCTAGCCAGCAATACTACAGATATCACCAAGCAAGCTAAACACCTCCTTGAAGGATACAACAAGATCAAACCACTGTTTTGAAACCCAAAGATCAAACCTGATCATAAACACATGATCGCTAACAATCTCGCTACGATCTGACTGCTTCGACAAGAAATCGCAACAAATTATAAAAACAAAAATATATCCATACCCCCAGACATCAATACGATCAAAGATATAGAAACAAATTATCTACAGACCCTGACTACCCAAGCTCCATACCTCACAGCGCCCTGGTATCAACAGATACTCAAACATGCTTCGGCTCATCAGATATCTGATCAAGCATTATCTAAAAAAATCTTTGAAAGCCTGTCCTTTGAAGATCTGGGTACTATCAGCAATGCAGCTCAAGTCACTAAGACCATACAAGATATATATACCAAACTATGAAACTCTGACGAATCAAACAAATACAGCAAAATCAATAGCATAATACAGCAAATCAATACATTATTTAAAGATCATCTCAATCAGACTACAATCTCACTACAGCGCCAAAATGCCGAGTTATCAGAAAAAAGATCTAACGATATTTTATGGTATGGATTATCGATTGCTATACTACTTTCCATATTTGCATCCGTATCTCTGTGAGTATCCAAAGTCAACCAACAAAACAAAAAAAAAGCTGAACGCAATATCGCTTCCAAAACTCACAATCTAGAACAGATGGCTGATGCGATGTCTCATATAGTCAATGGATATGCTTCGAGACTGGCAGGATTATGTAGTCTTATTACTCAAGGATTATTAACTATCGAAGAATGATTTCTTCTCATCAATGATATGATCATGGGTCCTTTTAGCATTGCTATGAAAAATCTACAAGACTATAGCTCTATTGCTCAAGGAGAAACATCTCAAGAACATGTAGAAAGTACTATTGTCGATATCATTCCTACCAAGACAGCGGCAGCTATAGCAAAAATCCAAACACAATACCCTAGATTAAAAATCACAAGTATCAGTCATACAGATAAAAAGCAAGGTGCTCGCATCAGCTGTGATGCAGAGTTGTATGAAAAAGCGATCAATATGGTCATCGACAACGCGATCAAATTCTCTCTGGTACAGCATCCATCCCAAGGCAACAATCAAGACAGTCCAACTATCATAACACAAAGCAAGATACAAGACAACAACCTCGTCATTACTATCAGTGATAATGGTCCAGGTTTTGATGATGAATTTGTCAACAATGGAATCGTCAAAGATATTGGAGCAAGTCCGAGTGTATATAATATCAAACAACGTGGCATGATAGCAAATGCTGTTCCTACATTGAAGCCACCTTATCACAGTAATCGATGAAGTGGCAATGGAATCGGATTAGCATTAGTCCATCAAATCATGTTGGCAGCTCATGGAAAGGTCACTATACGCTCCACACCACAATGATCTACCGTCACACTCACATTCCCTCTTGCTAAGCAATCTCCTAGCAAACCCACTCAACGCTAATATTTCTCAAATAAAATACGCTCAGCATCTACTCCGTATCAGATCAACAACTCTCTCACTTCATCGACCATAGTCGGCTTGCCACACAGCATCGCTATGATATCTGTCGATCACAACCAGTGAAGCGCGTGCTCCAATCCATGTTGCACATAGCCTTGGTTTCGTCAGATTTTGGTATCTTGGGACAGCGTCAAATAATGCCAAATCTGATCCGAATCCACGAACTGATCGATGATCTCTGGAATGAGTAGATCTCAGTTTCTCTCTCCAAAGAGGTGTGCGATACGATTGGTTGGATCGGTCGACAAATGCATATAGTGAGACAATATCGGCGTCAGCCCGCTACCGGTCGAGAGGAGGAGGTATTTGTCGGAGTGATGAGGATCGACAAAATGTCACAGCGGTCCGGTGAGTTTGATAATGTCTCAGATATGGATTCATTCAGTCAAATACTGAGACATACCATCTTCTGAGGCCTTTTTGACGTAGAATCCTATCGTGCCATCTGTCTGATATTCACGAAATGTAGTCCCAATGCTATAGGGCTTTTTCATCGATTTTCCATTGGCTCACAAGACCCCATCAATACGCTCGATCATCACAAATTGTCCCTGAGTGAAATCGATGGATGCCTCTGGCTGTACACGAAACCAACTCACTGTCCCTGAGGGTGAGAGAATAATAGAAACGATACGAGCATTGAAGACTGAGAGCATGTAATACGCTGGAAGTTAGAAGTTAAGAATGAGAAGCTCAAAGCTAGAATCCTTGATAACATAAGGCATACCGAATCATCAAAGAAATCTGGCATACTACTCCCTTGTGGAGCAATCCTGAGTTACGTTTACAATCAGTATTGTGAAAAAATATTTTGTTTCTTATATAATATCACGCCCTCTCCAAAGATCCTTCAACAAGCTCAGGATGACGGCCCAATGAATACGATAAAAGCAGAAAGGACTTTGTGCTAGCATCTACACTACAGTCATACTATTTTTCTAGTTTATACTTATTATCCGCCCCGGCGAATCTACGCTATCGCTTGGACTTTCTACTTGTTAGTTTCTACTTGTTATCTATGAGTATTATTGATTTATGTTAAATAATTCGTTACCGTATTTTTGGACATACGAGTTACCCAAGAAGATCTGCATATCAAATCATGATAAATCAGCTCACGTCTCTACACGATCGATATCTAATATCATATTTAGCACCTTGAGCGTCTCAGGGTAGGTATTGCCTGTACCATTAATTTTGACAATAGTCTCTTCGAGTTGTTCTTTGGTATTATTACGTCCTGCTAGGAATCTGGATCCTTGTATATTAAAATTAAATTTCATCAATTTGACAGCCATATCGATACCCGCATCTACTCTTCTGATGTATCTGGTCCTGGGAGCGTTGGATCCGATTGCGTTGACAACTTCTATCGAAGGATTTTCTATCTGATATCACTGGTTATGAAGAGCAAAGAATGCATAATTTTGAATATATTTATAGATTGATGGATTGTTGATAGTAGAACCATTGGGGAGCAAGACTGAAGCTCCTCCTACGAGAGCACTATTGGGCGTGTACAAAAAACATCCAGCTTTCATCATCTTATATCATCCGTATCCACATTCAGAAGTCAATCCATTTGATATGACATGGTCCATTTTTTCAAGATTGGGTACCATTCATAGCATTTCTTGATACGTGACATTGGTCGTGACAATTTTAGAATATTGATTATATAATTCACGTAACACTGAGATGTTTGTCACATTCTCTGTCTTGAGAGCTTTATTGATGATGGATTTGATGACATCACGCTGACGAGCACTACGAGAAAAATCTGATGTAGAATGCCTTGATCTGACGTATTTGAGTGCAGTAGGACCATCCATGATCTGCTGACCACTATTCACTCTGAATGTTGTATAGGTACCATTTCGATCAACCGGATAGGCTGGATCGATAAAGTTTTTGGGTACGAAAATATCAATACCACCCAAGGTATTTACGATCGACTCAAATCATTGAAAATCAATCATAATATAATATGGGATTTTAACTCATACGACTTCTTCGATTTTGGAGATCGTCAATAATGCCGCCTGATCCAAACCATCTGATATACCCAAATTCGTAGAAAGCATACCGTTAATTTTTCCGTATCAGGCTTTTTTATTTTTCAATACATATAAATCTCTAGGAAGAGACAGCATCGACACACTTCATAGTTTTTCATCATATGAGGCTACGATGATACTATCCGTCAACAAAGCTCCCTGATGTTTTCCTCCACCATATCCCAGCAACAACACATTGATATTTCATAGATCATCTTTGATCATAGGCGTACCCAGAGTCTGACTGGCAGCGTTGACGATGACTTTGGAAGTAGAGAGAGCAACTCGTTTGGTAGCATCGACAATTCATTTGGAAAAAACCATAATCAGTCCTGATGATACTACGATAGCCACTACCATGATGACTTGTTTGGGGCTTGACATTCGACTGGTCAAAGGCTGTGACCAAGAAGTATATCCACGTTTGGTATGAAGAGAATGTTGTTTGAAACTCATAATGAAAGGCTTGTTTCAAGGAACTAAACATTTATATAGGATGTGTATAGTATTTTTATGATCAGCTTTCAATCAGTTTTTGTCAGATTGTGTCATGATCTGTCAGTATGGTCTGTCAGTATGATCTACAGAATATGTATAAGCACATACCTCGAATATGCCGATATGACCGAGAACAACGCAGCACTATCCTCGCACTAAAACAGCTGATACTAGACATACAAACCACTACACTGTACCACATATTTCGTTTCATATGATTGTATTGTCATGCCCTCATTCACCAAAATCAAGACTGCTCATCATATACTCAAAGAATTTCATCAATTTTTGGCTAAGGTAGAGCGTCATTCTCATATCCAGAGACTCATACCCGGCGTGATACACAGACAGCAAAAATGAAGCAGCACACTCCGTCTACACTATTCCTATCCTATCAATACGTGACTAAAATATAAAATGATCAAATGATCAACAGCACAGGAGTTGTTTGTCATCTGTAATGTCGAACATCAAGAAGAGATCAAAACTCACATTCAACTGTGCTTTGACACGATTACTCAATAGTACAATAAAAAAATCCATCTAAGCGTCACTAGCAGAAAAATCAGTACAACAACACGGCAACTATATCCAAGACATCCGATAATTACAACCGAGCAAAACGAAAAAAATCTCAAAAAAACCAGGTACCTTTCTCTCTGCAAACTGCACGAATCTCTAACAACGCTCTAGCTAGAATCAGCTATTTGCTCATCAGGAGAGGATGTTTCAAGTCTGTGTATCAAGGAATCCTTGAGATCCAGAAGTGACAACTCCAGAAATTGCTCATCAAGAAATTACTGATCCAGAAATCATCGATCCAGAAACTATCAATCAGGAAGCACCTGTCAAACTAGAAACCACTGATCAAGAAACGATTCATCAAGACACAAATCAACTACCAACAAAAATCTGTACAGCTTGATCTCATAAGACGTCTTGTTGCAGCTGCAAAGAGTCATACAAACTCATGGATCCAGTATCTATAGATTGGTCATACTGCTCGGCTAGATTTGTACCTCGCAATACATCTGAAAACTG
>JBGTAD010000149.1:0-15534 GCA_041750055.1 Candidatus Absconditabacterales bacterium
TTTTTAGATTTTATTTTTTTGATCTCAAATCATGGACGGAGAAATCTGACTGAAAGCTAACTATCAGCTGACGATCTGTACTGATGAGATCTTGGACAAAATCATACAAGAAACCTGACTGCCGGCCACGCAAGCGCTCAAAGGATATACGGGGAGATACGCACGTCATCTCAAGAGACGAGAAGGACACAACCTCGTACCACTAGTCCTCAGATCGTCGTTCGCGACTCTGATATCTGGCACGACCGTGACTCCTAGCTTCAAGGCAAATTATATCGCACTATGATCAGATAGCACACCACCATCCAACGCTGATATCAAACTAGGAACTGAGACGATACGTAGAGAGATCTGAGACCGTAGAGCTATCGAAAATATCGCGTATCTGGATAAGAACTTCGGATCAGTAGAGGTCTGAGGCAATACTTACAACGAAGTATGAGTATTCGTCGATGGAACACCGACTACAGACTCTTGATTCTTGCTGAGTAGAATATGAATCAACCAAACCATGGCAGCGCTCGAAAACCTGACAATCAATGTAACAATCACGATAGTATAGATTTTATTTTGTATACAGAAATACCATGATAATGAGATGATCTCATGTGAGATGAGCGCAAGCAATAACTCCTAATGACGCAGCAGATATCCCTGAACTGTCTGGACAACAATCGCAGCTACTGTACGTAGGAGTAGCGGGGAACGTGAGAGCGACGCTACCATACGGACAAACAGTCACATTTTCTGGATTGTCTGCATGACTACATCCTATCTATGTCACGAGAGTACGAGCAACGGGTACGACTGCTAGCAATATTTTGGGCTGTATATCAGAAATAGAATAATTTTTTATGTTCTCCGGTTGCAATGGCGATATCACTATGAAATCTGAACGCAATACCATTTGTTGATAGGGGTGTCATATCATACAACCCTAGTTTTTTTACATTCACTGATTTTTATTCGTCCAATCTCGCTGGAAGCGTCTTGTGAAACAACGCGCAATCAAGCAATGGGGCAATCAACTGACCGGTATCAGCTTGACCAGGGATGATAGTTTTTGCGAATTTCTCGACCGGCAACCCTCTGAATATTGCTAACACAATCATTTTGATTGACGGACTACAGGCAACGATTATCGATTTGTGATCGAACACCTACCAAGCACGAGTACAGATGCCTGGAGGGAATGGGGTAGACAGACAGATAGCAGTACAAGTATCTAATCGAGACGATGGAGCGACTCCCAACTGATCTATAGCGCCTGCTACAACAATAGCAGCTAAAACCGTCAAATATCTCCCATCTCCAACCATATATAGCTGATTCCCAACAAGATTTTTTACGGGGAATGGAATCATACAATACCCACCACCAGGAACATACAGCTGATTGATACAAACTGAAATAGGAATCAGAGTATATGGGCATACTGTGAGATTATGATTGCAGCTGCAATCTTCTTGAGGGACTATTTATACGGTATCCCCATTGTTCAATCTCAATTACATTAGCCCGACGTTGACTCCTGTTTCACTTCCTTTTGGGAGTTTTGCGTATAGTCTGTGATCAATTATCAATACAGCATTATATCCAAACGGGACGTATACACTTAGACTGATGGCGTATACAACAGCAGATTTCGTGATCTGATCTCCTAGGGCGACTGCTAGTATTACTATCAATAATCCGCGAATCCTCGATGGCAATATCCGAAATGATAGTGCTATCCGGATCGATTGAAGCGTTCGAAATGATTAACGTACATTTTTTATTTTTTCATGCTGAAAACATCAATGGCACAACAAATTATAAACAACGGAGACACAGGGCTGCAAGTAAGAGACAAAATCAATCAAAATCTCGCTGAACTATATGCTAAAGGGCTTCCCACAACCGTTGCAAACCTTGCAGCACGATGACGCGTATTTACATGAAACTATGTTGTATGATCATACGTAGCACCTGTGACATGAAATCTAACTGCAGCAGTACTTACAGGAGCAGTCGAATGAGCAACAGTATATGTATATCATGAATCAGCAACACAGCCTACATATTCTTGATCCAATTATGTTTGACTAGAGGGATATGTATACTATCCAAACGCTCTTAATCTGATCGAACTGACCTATAAGAATTGAAAAGTTCTTGTTTCAATCATACGTGTTGACAGAATAAACGTCCCAACGCCTCTGACTATTGCTTGAGCTGCTACACATAACGTATGACAAGTAATTACTCCTGATTATACTATCAATATCAGATCTATACAACGACAGATCTCAAATGATAATATAACTTTCACCAACATCGTAGGAGCAACATCAAATACATACACTTTGATAGCATGACAAGAAAGCAAGTATGTTAGATTTCAAGCGACATACCAAGATGATACATGATCATTTGATTCATGATTACTTACTTCTAATAGCAAGCTAATAAATGCAGTTGTTGAATTAGTGACAAGTGGGTACAACATGGTTGACGTAGCAGCAGCTAACGGACGTGCTGATTGAATTATTGCACAGTTTGATTGATCTGGAAACACTACATACACTGTGCCAAACGATGGGCTCAATCTATTCACGAATGGATATCAAAGAGTCACGGCATCTACAGCGACATGAGATATACATTTTATGTCTATTGCAGTAGACACGAGTCACGAACCATCGAACAAACTACTCATAAACACATCATACAAAGTGAAAATCAAATATAGATCAGACCAATCCCTGAGGATCCTTTGAGCTGGATGAGCGACATTCCAGACAGTAACAAATAACACGTATTGAACAGTGTCAGCAGGCGGACTAAACTTGCCAATCAACACTTGAAATGCTGTTGAATGAACATTTGACATACTGACAAGTGCAACAGTGCTAAGCAACTTACAGATCCAATTCTTTACAAGTCAAGTTGCACCATCATTCTACGAGTTTCAAGTTTCTATCTCTCAAAACTAAAAAACATGCTCAATAAAAAAAGAAAAGCAGCAGCGAAAGTACTCTATTATAGCGGTGTCACTACAGACATCGTTATTGAAAATAAAGTATTTATTATGAATGATGTTTCATTGTTGAGTTGAAACAACGCCTTTTGAGGGCTTGTTTTTAGCAACTGTGGCAATATAAAAATCCGCAATTGTACATTCGTATGATATACCAAACTTGAAGCGGTGCAGATGAGAGCTTTGTCATTCACATGAGGAAACAGCTGATTGATAGACATACAATATTGTACATTTATATGATGTGCATATGCTGCATCATTCTCTACGTGAACGTACAACGCTTGCAAGTTCAAATATAATATCGCATTGGAGGCTAACAATATAGCGAATACGAGTATGTTCAATGATGCAAGGTTTGTTTTTTTCAATGGTGCAACATTCACAACACCAGCAGAAATCGACTATAATAGACGACAATGTGTCAACGGTATGGGAGGAGATATATTCAACACGTTCTCAAGTTCAAACATCAAAATGAGATACAATAGACTGATTTGATACGTGGATTCAACCAAAATCAACACTACATGAAATTGATGAGGTACTTTTGTATTGTGAGATAATGGTGGCACAGACCAAGACGTACATGACAACGTAGTTTTAAATACATCAGCATTTGGAGCCCAAACGGTAGGAGAATTGACAGGATGAAATCTTAATTTTTCAAATAACAAGGTATTGATCGAACAAAAAAACTCAGCAATAGGTACTTCACAGATGGCGATACAGATGCAGAATTGCCAAACATGATTCACATTCTCTTGAAACAGTGCTAGAGGATATAAATTCAGCGGCGAAGAACAATCAATATATTACGGCACGTTTTACAACACGTGTTGACTATATAATCCAGTCACTCTTGCAGCACAGAATATCGATAATGATCCACGACTAACGCCACAAAGAATGCTGCCAAACAGAATCGTTTAATCATTTGTTTTTATACTACACATGGACACAAAAGATAAGATCAGAGATCTTTACACGAAAATGAATTATGAATACACAAAAGAACTTGTTGACTCACATCTATCATCATTATTTTCTTTGTGAGATTATAAAGAATTAGAAGAGATATATAAAAATTCACAAGCGAGACTTGATCGTATAAAAGAACTGCAAAACAAAGAGAGAGACGAATACGAGCAAGAAGAACTAGAATCTATCAGTTTATAGCCAGACACAATCATGTATAGTTTTATTTATGAGATTATATCGTAGCCAATATGCAATCAATGATCAACATGGAAAAAATCACAATCTGACTATCAATCTGAATGGTATTCGGGTTGTTGACGATGTGATTTTATATCGGATCGTATAGCAATAGGCTCTCCAATGTTGAAGTCAAGGTCTTAGAGATCGGGACAGATATCAAGTCTATCCAATTCGATGTGAATAGCATCAAGATCAGTGTAGCATCACTCACACAAGAAACAAAAAAAAAATCTGAATAACACTCAATTTTGATACCCAAAAACAATGTAGCATGTTTGACTCGTGCGAGACCGCGTATATCTATTATCGAATGGGGCACGGTTATCTGGATAGCGACAAAGACGGTATCCCCTGCGAAAACATCTGCGAAAAACAATAGCTTTATCCATTTATATCACATATCATGAGTCAATCATTCAACCTCACCAAAACAGAACTCAGAGAGTACATGATGCATATATTCATGCTGATCGTGTTGCCTATGTGTATTTCTTTTTTGGAGATGCTCGTAGTGGGAGAAACAGAACTGTCACGAAAACAAGCTGCAATATTCTTGCTCTCTGCGATCGTGAATCTATGAAGAATGCGAGCGACCAACTATCAATCCGCGTATAATCTCAAGAATCAAGAAGATATGCACAAAACTATAACCCCTCAAAACTAAAAACCAACAAAAACAAATACATATATGTACTATTTCCATGGTATTGCAAACTGGACTAATGAGTCAGTATTGACTCAAAACATCCACGCTCTGGCTGAGGCGAGACATCAGCTCAACATCGCAAAGTACACGGTAGATTGCCCCGCTGGGACGATCGAAAAACTGAAGAAAACAGTCCGAGAAATCGAGAAGAAAATTCACAAACTCAGGTAGTAACCTGCCCCGCAGTATACTGTGGGGCAAAACCAACTATTTATCCACAATATCCAGCATATGACTCATTCAGAATATCTGCAAGCGCGGATTGGTAAACGTATAGACTATGATGGCGCATTCAAATACCAATGCGTAGATCTTGTGAGGCACTATATGGATCTAGTACAGGGATACAAATCCGGTACATTTTCATGATCAGCGTACAAGGGATTCATGACATGATCTCCTTTTGATAACACATGGGGCAAAAAGAAATCAGGAAATCTGAAAATATGAGACGTGATATTTCGATGACCAAGCAAGGCGAACTGAGGTAGCGGGCATGTTGCTATCATAGATCATGTCGCAGGATCTATTTTGACGGTCATCGAACAAAACGGAGTAGGCTCAGGGAATTGATTGTGAAACAATGCCATCCGTCTCCAGCAATATCCGCTCAAATGAATCATCTGACGATATACCAGAGCCATCAAGATAGATAAGTCTGATCCTAAGACCATAGCCATCAGAAAACTCATGAAGTCCAATGGACAAGCACGAACCGACGCCGAGGCAGTACTCGTATCCCCGTATATCCAACTCCAACCACAAACCCAAGAACTTATTAAAGAACAACAAAACAAGCTGAACGAGGTCAACGGATACCTGCGTGGAGCGGGATACTAGACGTGACCGACAGTCAGATTTATTTTTTCACTTGTATTCATGTATACCTACGACCGTACCGAGAGCACCAACCGATCTGTAGGGGATACTATCACCTCAGCGAGACTCCAGGATGTCAATCAAGAGTTGGATGAGTTATTCACAAGAATAGATGACAGAAATCTGACCCTGACCTATGATGTCGATAGGAGGCTGACTCAGATCGTCGATAATACGAACGCTATCACAGTCAATATCGATCGATCAGAGATAGCGTTGACCCCTCGCAAGCTATATATTCAAGAAGTCTGAAATTTGTCAAAGTTCACGATCACATACTCCTCTAGCGGAGTACCTAGTACTATTTTATACGCCTAATCCTAACCTATGCAACTAGCTCTCCCACTACTCGATACTGCAGGATGATGATCAGGATGATGATCGTTCGAAAAGTTCCTCAATCAATGACTGATATTCGCTGGGCCATTCCTACATAAAGCGCTTGAGAGTAATACGGTCGATAGTAGCTATCCTGTTACTACATCGTCTATGGGAGTCATCGGCACACAACATATCAATGGACTGATGAAAGCGTATACCCTCGATTCTATATGGAGAGAAAACGGCGAAGTATCAGCTCACTATCAAGATAATACAGCCAGTACATTAATACAAAACACCACAGCCATCAGGACAATCACGAGGCAACTCATGACCATAGATGCACTCAAAGAGTGATCAGTGATTGGGGATTTCTCTTTTTTCACATTCGGATATAGTACGTCTGGTTCATGAAATCTGCTGACATTCCAGTCAAAATATGAGGTGTTTGAAATCGATAGCGCGGGGACATTGACTACGATATTCTCAGGAGCGTTTGTCTCACAACCACTATGAGTCGTAAACTGACCAAAAAAATGTCATCTCAACGGTAGCGCTACACCGCACACCATCGTCGGAACCGACAAGAGATTGTTAATCAGATTGACGATCAACGTCCAGACCAATGCTGCCACAAACTTTTTTCAGCTCGTGAGTGCGTATGGAGCAAATTCTACAGGCAATCCTCAATCATCGCCAGCCACACTTTTTATTTCTGCAAAATAATCACCCATGGATCTCATCGAAGAAAACATCCCTACAGGCATGATCGCCAAAAATAATCCCACAGAACTATCGCAGCAAGATCAGATGATCTATTTTGGACAGACGCAGGAAGCGCGAGCGTTTGATGATGACTATGTCGGAGACGTCCCCGCAGGTCACGAGGAGTTCACGCTACCACAGATCAATCCGTATACGAATGAAACCAAAAAAATCCGCAAAATACGTCCGCTGATCGTTCCAATACCGCAGCAAATCATCGACGATCGCGTCACACAGCTCAAGACCAAGGTCGCGCTGGGTACTGCATCCACACAGGACAGAGAAGACCTTTCGCTACTCGTTGGGTAGTCTCGGACGAGAAATCAAAAAAGATAGTGCTCTGATGTATTCACTATCTTTTTATTGAAATTCGCGATTATATGGTTATCACCATCACTGGAATCAGAAACCACACTGAAAGGTACCACACTAGTGGGGCTTGTTTCTAGGGACTAGGTGTGGTTTTTCGTTTATTTCGTATTTAACCAGCGCTTGGCAATAGAATATGTCTCATGGTAACTGTCTATGAATACATGAAACTCATCCTATAGGCTGTCGCCCATCTTCAAGGAGACGATTCATGTCATGATGTCCAAATCTACCATCACCAGTCCCAAATCGCTCAATGATCTTGTAATCAATGATTTTATTCATGGTTATTCCGCAATAAATTGAGATAAAAGCTATATCAAAAGGCTCTACTCTCACTACTACATACGGGTGGCAAGGGTTGACTTGCAGGAGTATACAGACTGTCTGGCTCTCCATAGTGGATTGCAATATTTCACTATCTGTGTCCTATTCAATCTTGTGGGTACATGATCAGAACATCCGTACATAGTAGTGAGAGGATTGCTCTCACGGTGGTTATGATATAATCTTCTCTAAGTAATCTTCGAGATGCTGCAGCGTCAATCCTTTGTCTCTCAGGAAGAGACGAAACAACGTCGTGAACAGAATCAAATCGATTCACATCTCCAGAGACAAGTAGCAAAATTTCTCTATCCGTCTATCCTTCGCTTCTGCCTGATGCTTTGATTCGTACTTCTCTATTTTTTTGTATTGTTTTTGGATCATGTAGAATGCTCCATTGATAGTGAGAATATCGATATTCATGACCTTGGTCCGTTATGAAAGTAAATGGGATTCTCGTGAGAATCATTTGAGAGCATGCCCGTGTCGAATCTCAGGTTTACTCTTGTTTTGATCAGCATTGAAGATCACTGTATATCCATGAGCGTTGAGTATGTCGATGTATGCTTTGAGCCCAGCATTATTCAATTCATCCATCCCGTTGTATTTGTCCAGGATCAGTCGGTGCTCTTTCCATCCGTCATAGGGATGGTCGCATTTTCTGAGGTAGTACCCTCTGAGATCGCGGATATCGGGATCCGAGTGATAAAGTCTGTGGTCGCGAGTATATCTCTTGGTGTACCAGTTAGGATCCGCCCCTGAGTAGGCTGGTACGTAGGAGCGTCAGATAGTTTGCATGATGTACAAGGGATAGGGTCTAAAATGATAATAGCGTGGATCTCCCTCATGATAGATAACTTGTCCATGATCGAAGGTCTTGAGCCGGACGATTTTTTGTCTCTCTTTATTTTCAGGGTTGATCTGCCACATCACGAGCAGCCGAATACCCAGATTGACTCACAATACCAACACGACTAATTGCTTGAGTATCAGGTATGACATATGATGACTGATAATAATCTAAAAATTTGTACACATTGCGTACTCGATTGTCTTTGGCGCAATTCTTGATCTTTCAGTTAGATCCATACTTGTATCTGGCAGCACTAGTGCATAGTCTGTCTACCGAGAATCCTCCAGCTACTCGTACGTTGAGTCGTGCCAAATATCACTCTCTTGGACTATTGAACGAGCAATACCTACTCCTACTGGTCCTCACACAATACTGGGCGCTATTGCGTCCGTAGGTGACACCTCGGTAGTTGTTGGGTTGTTGTCAGTTTTCATGCCTACGGATAGCATATCCAAGGATGGCGAGACGGAGAGCCTGGTCTCCGGTCACTCATCATGACTGTATGGTCCGATCATAGTACTGACGGATGATCTCCGTACCGTTGCCTGGAGTCACGTAGACTGATGATGCCGAGAGTATACTCAGCATCAGCGATCCAAGACCCAAAGCGAGAATAAATCTGATCAATCTATACAGTGTGGTGTGCATGTCATACAAAAGAGTGCTCAGCTGTCACCAGAGCTAAAAAGCTATCTGTGATATTTTTGGAACTTTTGAAACTTTTTGAATCTTTTGGAGTAATCAGACTCTGCTTGGGATAACGTTGCAGAAACCAAAATGAAACCTACTGCAATCCGAATATAAAAAGGGATAATTATCAGCACTCAAATCAGCGTGAATAGTATGATCATTCGTACCACAAGGCATCCGATATAGTTGATAGTTCCTGACATATGTGATCAAAAAAAAGAGTAAAATCGGATCAATTATTCGGTATCTTGATCTTTTTCTTTGGGTGAGCTATTCCTCACGGATAGTCTGACTTTGCCTCAGAATGTATCCGTATGTTCCATGACGAGGCATCTCTCGCGAGCCTCTGCGATTCCTATCGGATTGATTTTTTTGCCCACATTGACGAATTTTTGCATACTACCATTGGTCATCATATGATCCATAGATGCCGTCTCTCCGAATAGCGACGTCTGTATGGTGGGATAGTCTTCGGGTTTCACTTGAGACTTGTTGGGGAGACACAAAGAGCATCACTCTCAGGCAAATTCTATCAATGAGAGCTTACTATTAGTGGAGTGAGCGCCTCGAATCGTGATGGATTGCTGGGGAGTAATGATGGCTTCTAGTGCTCTGACCTGATGTCGCGTCAGATAGAAGTCATCTGGCACAGGAACGATTTCTGATGGCGTATATTCTAGCAGGCAATAGCTGTCTGTCCCATAAAACGTGTTGTTTTCTTTTTTGAATTTGAAGAGCGTCAAAGGAGTCGAAAAATTCTTTTTTTCGATGATGATTCTCATCCCGTAGATGATTTCGTAAGGTAGCATAGATGTCGCAATAAGGTACTAAAAGTTTTCTTCAGCGATGGCGTCGATATCGATGGTATTCGGTGCTACTCATAGCCTCGTGATACCATAGGCGTTGATGTTTTGATATCGGCGACCGTTGTATTGGGTAGCGGTGAGTCCGATCGTGAGCTCTACTTCTTCTCATTCTTTGTATCTCCCGACTGAGACCATGTCTGCATAGTTGGCAAAGAAGGTCGCCATGATGCCATTTTTGGACATCGTACCATCTTTGTTTTTCTGGTTGACGACGATGGTCTGTTTGGCAGTATCTTTGGCACCTACTCGCTCCATCGGGAGTATGTCAGTTATTATTCAGATGTATTTCATGCTTTGGCTCATGCTTGTACTTGGCTATTGGATAAAGCGCTTCGTTCTTGGTATGCTTTGGCGTATGCCAATAACCTTCTTTTTTGATGATCTGTAGTCGGAGTCGTCACGCCTGTCAGGTATTGTCGACACCATAACGCGACCGTCTGATCCGTTCGTGATATCTGTCAGATTTCTTTTTCCAGTTGCATATCTCCCTGCTGCGTAGTAGGAGGTAACCCAGACATAATCCTGTCATAACACTGTGCAGTAGCTACAGTATCAGCCTCACAATAAGTAATGATCTTGCCGACATCCCCTGATAGGTAGACCTCTTGTACTTGATCCCCAGAGAGAATCTTTTTCGGAGTTGAGATCCCAAGTGATACACACATTAGATCTAAGCCTGTGGATAGCTTCCTGCCAAATCCGAACAATTCTATCGTATCAACTACGTCGATCTCTCGAGGTTTTTTGTCTGAAAAGTCGATCCGCTTAGGTAGTATATAACCGTTGATCACCATCCTCTTAGCTATGGTAGGTAGATCAAACTGTTTGATATTGTGTCCGCCAAAGGTCCGAGCTACTTTGATAGCTTCAATCAAACCAATGAAATCTGACAATATCGTGTACTCATCTCAGACAAGACTCTTGACGGTGTATTGTGAGTCTTTTTTGTAAGCTATCGAGATGCAGATGATCTTGGAGAACTCAGGGAAGAGTGGCGCTTTGGTTTGGAATCGTACTCGCGGATCAGATTCTAGGTCCATATCATTGCAATACTTCTCTATCCAAATCCTGGATAAATCTGACTCCTCCCACTCCTCACGAGAGGAGAACAGCGGTACGGTTTCGATATCTATCCATAAAATGGTCTTAGAATGGGAGGTCATCGTCTCAGCTGTTAGATGCTAAAATCTCATCTAGTACTGCTTCGTTTTTGGATATGGTCTCTTGTGTAGTAGTCTTGGCTGCTGCGGGCTGAGGCAGATGATTCATGGGTAGAGTAGCAATCTCTCAGATGAGGTCTTTGATGTAGTCGTCGAGTTTGGAGGTATCTGTGACAGGCTTTTTATTGACAATGGTCTGTTTGGTCATTTCTTTCCAGAGATCTCATAGATTGTAGTCGTCAGCTCGCGAAATCCTTTGGTTCGTATTGACGTCAAATAGGCTCATATTGGCTTGTCATGTCGTCTTGTTCCTGTAGCAAGAGAACTTGATCGGTCTGTCTACGAAGGTATCGAGTCCCTTGAACGAACACACGATCGATCTCGCAAACGACGATCTAACATTGAAATTGATGTATAGTGTGGCGATCTCGTTGTTTTCATCTGTTGCTATCAAAGCGATGCTAAAACGTTCAATCTCTACTTCTATTCAGGCTTTATTGATGAGTTTTTCTTGGCGAATACTGACGCCAGAAATAAGTCCGGTAATTTCGCGAGTATGCCCACAAGATTCGTATCAGCCTTTGTCTGATTTTTTCACTGATTGAAATATGGGGGCATCCTCGTGTTTCTCGATATCGAGGATAAGATTGATATATCTGGTATTGGCAGTAGCAGATGGACTGTACATAGAAGGGATATTCATGATGAGAAAGGTGTGTAAGAGAAAGGTAAAATGGGATTACTTGGATGTGATGTATGCATAGATAGATTTGAGTCTATCAGGGTTGATGCCCGTAATTCAGACGGTCTTTTGTTTTTTGAGGAGATATTCGTATAGGTTTTTCTTGCCATCCGGTGTGAGAGTATTGGTGTATTCAAGTGCCTTGTCTCATCCACACTCACGAAAGAGACTATTCATGACGTCGTGAGGCGATTTGACGTCTCACTCTCGCTTTTTGGGTAGGAGTCGGTTGCGTACTGTAGCGTAGGCGTCTTTGATTTGGCGTTTTTCTTTTTGGTGTCGTCGTCGGCATTTCTCGACTTCTTGTTCGAAATCTTTGCCGTACTTGTTCGCGATCACCAGAAGCGGTTCTTTTTTTTCGGTTATCTTCTCCTTAAAAATTTCAAATCATTCCTCAGGGGGGATGGGCTCATGCCCTATACTCTTATCTTCTTTCTTTTTTCTTCTTTCTTTAACTGTGCCAGTTGGCAGTTTTATTTTTGTTTGTTTACTGTCAGCTTGTTGCCAGTTGGGCTGATCCATAGTGACGAGATCATCGTATCAGACTAGTGTTATGATGGTATATTTGTTGCCAGCCTTGAGCTCAATCAATGACAGCCTCTTGCTAAGTAGCAGACAACTGGCATCAACGGAAGACCCTTTGATGGGCAGATATCCGTCATATTTTCACCTCCAATACAGGACTTGCCCTCTCTGGAGCGATACTCATCCTACGAGTGTAGGTTGGTCTACCGCATCCAACAATAACTGAAGATATACTGCATACGCGCTTTTGAGCTTCCCGAACCTCTGCTTGAGGTCGATTGGGATTGGCCTTTTTCGCATAGCAACACGGTAAAGAAATAAATGTGTCGCCGATCTCTATCGAAAGAGATCAACAACTAGGCTCTGTGGCAAGATTTATTCATGGTGTTGTACCTAGCTGCTGATCTCTTGCCACAGACAGACAACGTTCTAGGTCCCTATATCTCATCATCCTAAGGCTTATCATTACCATAGCGTCGGTAACTTCTCACACCGTGAGGGGCGCACTTACAAGGCTTGTCAGTGATAGTTTTGTGTGTTACTCGATGACCATAAAGAGCCAACAAAAAAACCGACAGGGATCAGGTCCTTATCGGTTGGGATGTTATAATATGTCTGTGGTTCTGCTATACTAAGCCCTCAGTGGATGTATTGTGGTAGGTAGAATCTACAATATTTGGATCAGATTTGCTTGGGATTGCATTTAGATGGGGTTTTGCTATATCCATGAGTATGAAACAAACATATCGTACATTAGCAATAGAAACATCCTGCGATGATACATCGTTGGCCATCGTCTCTCGAGACCAAGATAAATTCGAATGTGTCAATATAATATCTTATTCTCAGACGGTAGAACATCAGCAATATGGCTGAGTAGTTCCCGAAATTGCTTCTAGATTACATGAATCGAAGATATTAGCTGTCTTGGGTGAGCTGGAAGAGTTTTTTTCTTATGATGAAATCGACTGTATCAGTGTGACTGCTCAGCCTGGTCTGCCTGGTTCGTTATTGGTAGGTAAGACGGTCGCGCATATGTTGGCTACACACTACCACAAGCCACTTATGTTTGTCAATCATATCCATGGACATATCTATTCATTTCTATTAGATAGATCTATTAGCGATCTTCAGCTTCCTGCTATTGTCCTGACTGTCTCTGGTGGTCACAATGACCTGTATCTTGTTCAGCATGATCATAGCACTCTCCCATTCCCCTATCAGATCACGCACTTGTGATCGACGCTGGATGATGCTGCAGGTGAAGCGTTCGACAAAGTATCCAGGATGCTATGATGACCATATCCAGGCGGGCCACGAGTCTCAGCACATGCTTCACAATGATCGGCTAATCCCCTCTTTTTATTCAAGAAAATCTTGCTGCCTGATCAGCCTTTACAGTTTAGTTTTTCTGGTATTAAGTCCAATATCTACCATCTCATGACAAAAAAAACTCAAATCTGACAGACTTGGACAGACCAAGAGTTGTGTGATATTTGTCGAGCGTTTGAGCAGACGATAGGCCATACATTAGCTCACAAAATCAATAATGCTGCCCAACAATATATGGCGAAGTCTGTCGTGTTTGTGTGAGGAGTATCTGCGAATGATACGATTAGTGCTATGATACAGCGTACATTACCTACTCCCCTACAGCTATATAGACCCAGCCAAAAATTGTATAGCACTGATAATGGTGCGATGATTGGAGTCGTTGGATTGATGAATTGGCTAAATCAAAACTATTCTCAATAATAATATGACTAATGATCGTGTCCATCGTTATAGTTACTCGAATGTTCTTGGTTATTCGAATGCTCTACAGTGCTCGAATGCTCTATCATATTCGTGGTGTTATGATGGTTTTGATAGACGTCTGCGGGTAATGTGAGGTATAGTGTGTATCATATTATTCATAGACTTACGCTCACTACTCCTCCAATCATCATAGATTTAGTCCAATTATATCCGTGTAATTCTTCTTTGTATGGGAAGATCGCTGTAGATAATAATCGTCATACTGGCACGATCCATAGTGATCTTTCGGGACTATCCAAGAAGTGCTGTAATCCTCCAGAAACCATTCCTATTGCGATTGAATAAATTAAACTTCATATGATGATGTGTTTCATATCACTTATTTTTTTTGATTTGAGATATTCGGCTGTGATAAATACTACTATTCAGATCCCCGCCATGATGATACTCCTAGTTCATGAAAAAAATCCATGACTGATTGATCATGCAATCAGTCCAATACCGATATATCATAGTAATGATATAAGATGTGCTTTGTTGTAGGTCATATGTATGAATAATGGTGATAAAAAAATAATCGAATTGTTATGAGATGATCATGATGAGTGCCATGACGAACATCAAAATCTGCTCTAATAGTGATGGTCGTCATAATGGCACTTCAAACCAGCTTCCCATACAGGCACATGTGAGTGGTTTGCGTTTGCTCATGAGTGTCAGTGAGATTCCAATACTCGTGATACCTGATAGGATGATAGTAGCTATCAGTATGACTGGAGAATACGGCATGATGAAATAACTTACTCCTAGCCCACATTCCAATAATGGAAACAGATAGCCGTATCGGATACTACGCTTTGCTATGATATCGTATTTGGCGAACATACGTGCAAATGCTTCTCGATGAGGTAATTTGATCAATCAAAATACGATAAATCGGACTCCCATGAGTGTCGGCATTCGACCGTTTTGTCATCGTGTTGTTTGACTCAGGATCACGTCAGTACGATGATGATACTCAAGATGATAAAGAGCGGTTGATATTTTTGTAGTCGAGTTTTATGTTGAGAGTCACTCATATGCATGGGGGTATGTGATTGAATAAATAGAAACACCTTACCATAGGGTATGGTCTATATATTATCATAGTTGTTTCAAGAGGAAGATATGATATTTTTATTGAACTTTTTTGTTCGTTTTTATTATACTAACAAAAGGTTAAAACCCCTGAATTTCATTCAGGAGACTTTAGTTGCTATAGAGGTGAAGAAGTATATAAGAGACATTTATGATTAATCGACGAAGAATGATAGAGGGCTATAGGATAGGATCACAT
>JBGTAD010000150.1:0-3749 GCA_041750055.1 Candidatus Absconditabacterales bacterium
GTTCGGTCGGACTCATATATCTTTGCATCAGAGCATATACTGCACTAGGACGTAGTTGAAATGGTCATACAGAGGCATCTTCTTTGAGTTGTTTACCTCATCGATCCTTCCATTTTTCTCGTCATCCTATTGCTCGGTTGACCTCTCATGCCGATCTTTTTCCTGTCTCTTCGACATATTGTGCGAAGATCGTTGCTTTGACCTGCTCATTGCTGGTGAGTTTGTTGAGATGAGTAAGGATCTGTCTTGCCTCTTTGACTTGAGCAGGATCCATGACGAATCTCTCATGATACAGTTTGGATTTCTTGAGTCCATGTTGTTGGGTTCGGTTCTGTTGATTTTTCCCTATCTGCTCAAAAAATACCTTGCCATCAAACTGCTCAGGATTCTCAAAAATCTTGCCATCTGCTGAAGCCTGTGTGATCCAGAGTGCTTTTTCTCCTCTATGGAAACTAGCTGGTCGCTTGATCGCTGGATTGATGAGTTCATCAGGAGTGAGGAACACAGATGTTGGTTTGGTCAGGTTTTTTTCTTTTTGATACAGTTGATGGAGACGTAGGATATTATTTTTGTTGAGTTTGATAGCTCCGGGTTTGGGTTCCTCGGATCGTAATGGTTTCTGCTCTGGTCCACGTTCTCGAGTGATATCGTATTGTTTTCATAGCTCTTCCAAGACAGGAATCAAATCTGACCGCTTACCCGTCAGTGCTACGTTCTCCATTCACAGGTTGCGACACAGGAGTTGTGCTTTACCGACAATAGAGATTTCGGCTTTATGAGGGACGGCATTCGTTAGTGCTATAGTGGATGTTTCATCATCAAAGAGTGTGGTTTTGATATCTAGGGGTGTCGTGAGTTCGAGTCATCATGGCTGCTTGAGGAGATGATTGTCATTGGATCATGGCTTGTGATCTCGATCAAACAGGGGCAACATCTTGCCAGTTTTCATGGATCCGTTTCGTAGATTGACACGAGTCAGGAAGCTGATCATCCTGCGAGCATAGGATTTGTGATATTGTGCGGGGATTTGTGTCGTCTGGTATTGTCTGATATATCGATCGGTGAGTTGTTGTTTTTGTTGTTCTTTTTTGCCTCGGATGACGATATCCAGAGATCTTTCTCCGAGATCAAATGATTCTGCTTGGAAGTCTTGGTCTTTGAGCTTGAGATCGACTCCTTTGATCTTGGTGAGATTGATCGGAGAAAACTGACCCGCAGCGATCAGGCTGATGAGATTGTGACGATACACGACTCCATGGATGAGATGAGAGACCGATACATCTTGGAATGCAATGTGACTTCCAGTCTCAGGACTTTCTTCTCGTCAGATTTGTTTTCCTTGTATCGTGGGCCTAGGCATGAGATCGACATACTGACTAATAGCCTCGAGTGATAGTCATCATAATAATGGATCTTTACTCGTTTGCTGATGCAGATACTCTGCTACGAGTTGTTTGGCTGTCTTGCCCTCCTGAGCTGAGATCTCAATATTCTTGGATTGTTCTACGTGTACGACGTGGGTATTGAGAGTGAGTGGATTGGATCATCCTTCGGCTTTGATCTGCTCGGCGATGCGATAGTCATCCAGGACTTTATGGGTGTTGGCAGAGGTAGCATTGTGCATGGGGATGACAGATCCATAGGTGTCAGCTTTGCTCGCTTCTTGATAGATCTGCTGGAGTCCTGTACGAAATGCAGGAGACGATCTATCATACAGGATCTTGTCTCATGCGACTGTACTCAGACTCGAGAGATCACATCCAGTGGGTATCATCGCGTGACCAGATGCTGTGAGTTGCCCAGAGATCATCCGAGCATCGACGAGTTTGGTCTTGTTTTCTCATCTTTCCCTGTTGAAATCTATCAGTCAGGATTTTTTGATCCGATCATAACCAAAAAATTGTTCGAGACGTTTGATCACATAGGATGCACATCTGTCTTTAGTATCTCGAAATTTCTCTTCGATAGAATTGAGTGTAGGATAGAGCTTTGATTGTTTGTCAGTCCAATATTTGACACTGTCTGCTACTACTCAGGGTTGAGCAGGGATCAGATCGATGACTTTATGATCACGCTCGTTGCGAGGTTCCAACTCGGCGAATCTTCACTTCGTTTCGACTTTTTTATGTTGTTGCGTTTTGCTGATAGTCTGTTGGAGTAGTTCGAGTCGGACGCTGGTTTGGAGTTTGGATCGATCGATAGGGGATTGGACGTGTTTGATATATTCTTGTATGAATTGATCTAGTTGTGCTGTGTTACGAGGCAACAGGATTCGATCACCAGGATTGATGTGATCAGCAGTAGGGCGAGATCCTGTATTCCAAGAGGGATTGTAGGTAGCATTATAAGCTGCAAGATACAAAAAAATCTGACTAGGATCTTCTCATGGATTGAGCAGTCAGGAGTCTTGGGCAATGCCTCGTCGCGTGTCACCAGCTTTGATTTCGTAGGACTTGAGATGTGAGGTGTCGAGAGTCGTGAGTGATGGTTCGGTAGATCTGGGAGCGTTCGATGCGATAGACGGTGAGGATTCGTAGGGCTCTCTGTAGATGACGATACGATACATACCCTGATAATACTGATGTTTTTGAATTTGTCACACCAAGAGGCCTATCTCGTACGATACGATATTGCGTTAAATTTATAATGTGATATAATCTCTTAAATTAAAGCGGAGACGTCAGAGTTTCTTAGACCGCCTTCCTTGGGAATTTTTTTAAAGAAAAAAACGCGCCGAAGCACGTTTTTTTGATTGTTCTGTTTTCTCTAAATCTTCTGAATATTCGATTCCTGTTACATCATTCCTCACATACCACCCATTCATCCCATGCCTCACATCCCACCACCATGGTCGTGTTCTGGAGTTGCTGGTTTGGGTGCGTCGACGATGACAGCATCCGTAGTGAGGAACATTGCTGCTGATGAGACAGCGTTCTGTAGTGCGACTCTGATCACCATCGACGGATCGATGACTCCATCTTTGAACAGATCCTTGAACGTACCTGTCTTAGCATCAAAACCGTAGTTGAAGTCAGAGTTTTCTTTGACTTGTTCTACGACATGATCACCTTTGTATCCTGCGTTGTCTGCGATTTGTTTGACAGGGAATTGGATAGCAGATTTGATGATTTCTACACCGATCTGTTCGTCAGCATCTTCGAGTTTGAGTTGGTCAAGTGTAGCGGAGAGTTTGAGTAATGCGGTACCTCATCCTACCACGATACCTTCTTCGACTGCTGCGCGAGTAGCGTTGAGTGCGTCTTCGATTTTGTATTTTTTGTTCTTCATTTCCATCTCAGTAGCTGCTCCTACTTTGATCACAGCGACACCACCGGCGAGTTTAGCGATACGTTCTGCGAGTTTTTCTTTGTCGTATTCTGAGCTAGAGTTCGCCATCTGAGCTTTGATCTGTTCTACTCTCGATTCGATGTCAGCTTTATCTCCTTTGCCTCCGACAATCGTTGTCTTGTCTTTGGTAGCGATGATTTTGTCTGCTCTACCGAGGAGATCTACAGTCGCTTCGTCGAGTTTGAGTCCCAGTTCTTCGCTGATGACCGTACCACCTGTCACGATAGCGATATCTCTGAGGATTTCTTTTTTCCTATCTCCAAATCCTGGTGCTTTGACAGCCAAGATATTGAGCATACCTCTGAGCTTGTTCAGCACGAGTGAAGCTAGTGCTTCTCACTCTACATCTTCAGCGATCAAGACGATGTCTCTCTTGCCTTTGGCTGCGAGTTCTTCGATGA
>JBGTAD010000151.1:0-8253 GCA_041750055.1 Candidatus Absconditabacterales bacterium
GAGGATTGGATTAGGATTTGGATTGGGGAGTGGTGCTGCGAGTCAGCTCACTGAAAATGATACGATGTATCTCATAGCGTCTGGCACGACCAACTATGATTCAACTCTCAATGAGTTTATCTCTCAGAAATTTAAGTTTAGCGAATTCGATAATTTCTTGGTCATCAACAATCCTTTGTGATCTGGATCGGTAGCTTCTGATATCTCATTTTGTCTCTGATCCAAGGGAGAAGCTCTTCCTACATCTACGGTCTTGATCACTGCCTTGGGGCAGATTGGTGATAGACAGGTAGGTATCCAGGCTATCAAGAATGTATGACTTCCAGATTTTCTCTTTCAGACATATATCGGGCAATAGTGCTTTGCATTCTCTTACATAATATCGTCAGTTTTTTGTTTCTTTTGTACCTATTCCACATGAATCCTTCTATTCTCGATCAGTATTTTCAGTCTGATACAATGTCAGTGCATTTCAAGACGCAGACAGCAATCTTGACCAAATCTGGACGTCCTGGGGCTTGGCATAGTAAACGTCTTGATGCAATCATGAGTCGTGAGCAGATAGAGCATGTCATACAAACGATCTACGAAGAAATTCCTACGAGGACTGATGCATTTTTGGAGATTGATAAACCATTATCTAAGGTCATTCAATTGTGATCGTACCGTATCGTGATTGTCCATCCTCCGTTGTCTGATGGGCTAGAGATGACGGTAGCGAGACCAGTCAAGAGATTGAGTATTGAGGATTATGAACTTGAAGAGCGTGTGGTTGATTTGCTACTACGTCAGTCCAAAGGAGTGCTGATCTCAGGATCTCCGTGATCGGGTAAGTCTACTTTCGCACAGGCGTTGGTCGATGAATATCAAAAACTGGATAAAGTTATCAAGACTGTCGAGTCTCCTCGTGATCTGATGGTGGGGGAGGAAGTAGTGCAGTATAGTTTCTCCTATGGATCGCATGACGAGATCAGAGATATCTTGCTGCTATCTCGTCCGGATGTGACGGTATATGATGAGGTCCGCAATCGTAATGATTTCGAGCTATACAAAGATCTGCGTCTGACGGGTATTGGTATGATCGGTGTGATTCACGCGACCAAGGCTGTGGATAGTATCCAGAGATTTCTCGGAGTCATCGAGATGGGAATCATCCCGCAGGTGATCGATACGGTCGTATATATGGACTGATGAGAACTCAAAGAAATCTACTCTCTGACATTGACAGTAGGATTGCCTATCGGTATGCAGTCAGCAGATCTCGCTCGTCCGGTCGTAGAGGTGACGAGCTTCTTGACTGGAGAAAAAGAGTATCAGATCTATAGTTATGGAGAGCAAGTTATTGTCATGCCACTCAAGGATCTTGTTTCAGGATGATCTTGATGATCCAAAGCACAACCCAAAAGCTGACTGCGATTGTTTGCGGAGCAATGATTGCGTGAGGTGTTGCAGAGACGTTTGGATTGTAGATTCGCATTGATACTGGAGTCGATGAATAGTATCAGTATCTATGCACCAGAGCAGTCTAAATGATGAATTATCGGTAAAGGATGAGCGAATATTATGAAACTGGAAAAAGAACTTGGAGTATCTATTAGTCTTAGATCGTTTGAAGATATGCCCACAGAGCCTGTGCGTGTGACTTTTCAATGAAAAAAACAAGAGTCGGCGTCTCTGACTGTGTGATCCGGATACGCAAATACGTCCGTGCGTTTACTGCTATGATGAGAAGTGATTGAGTCGTTTGAATGTGATAGTCATTGAGAGATTTTTATAGATCGTAGGTATTTGGTTAAACTCGTCGCTAGAGGCGTCAAAAGAATCGTATAGGATGTCAGATTTTTTGTTTTTTTGGGTATTATTGTGAGGATAATCTTTCCGCTTCATAATTTATGAAAAACAATGTAAAAATCTCTTGCATTACCGGGAGTTGTTTCATATATACGCGCATGTGTTTTACTTTTTTTCTTATTAGTGTAAATGAATAAACTCTCTCTTGTTGTATTGTCCGCAGTAGCGTTAGCTGTCCTTCCAGGGTGTCTAGGAATGAACTCAACATCAACTTCTACAGGTGATGTTGATACAGGTTCTATGATGGATACTGGTATGGTCGAAACAGGTACTGATATGGTAATCACTGAGCCTACAGTAGTAGAAACTCCAGTAGTAGAAACTGAAATCGTGATCGACGCTGATAGCGGATCTATGATGACCGGTGAAGTAATGACTGGTGAAGTAATGACTGGTGAAGTTGTAACAGACGATACAGTAATGGGTAACTAATTTTTGATATCCTGTGTTTAACTTACAAAACAATAAATGAGAACTGCTTCCATGTGAAGTGTTCTCATTTTTTTTATTGTCAAATCATGATGGGTATAGATGTGAGTGATTATTGGATTTTCTTGGTAGCCTTCTTATACTCATAATATGAATTGTGTTAGATTTACTCTTTTTTGTATACTATGGTACATCAGGATCACTTATTATTATTTGAGGTTAGAAATCTTACTCGGGGATATCCTCACTCTCCATCTATGCTCTTGTACCAAAAAAATCTACTGCTGTACAAAGGAGATTTCTTGATATTACAAGGAAAGTCAGGGTCTGGAAAATCGACCTTAGTAAAACTCCTTATGAGGAAATATCTGACTGCACCCAAGATGATCCGATATAAGCATGAAGATATTTCTAGATTCTCTCTGCGTGAGGTCCAGCTTCTAAGGAGGAGGATGGGTGTAGTTTTTCAAGATTATCAATTATTGGAACATCATACTGTATCGGAAAATATCGCTCTTCCACTACGTATCAACGGATTGTTCGCTTTTCAATATCATAAGAAAATAGATGATCTGATGTCGTATTTTGATATCAGAAAACATGCTCATACCAAGGTACAAGAACTTAGTGGTGGTGAAAAGCAGAAAGTTGCTATTGCTAGAGCTCTGGCTCACAATCCTGAATGTATTATTGCAGATGAACCTACTGGTAATTTGGATCGAACACAAAGTGTCATGATAGCTCAGACTCTCATTGATCTGCATCAGACTGGTCAGACGGTTGTCTTTGTCACTCATGATGAACATCTTATTACTCATATTCGTCAGGCCTTACCTGCAGCCAAATTGCATCAATGGTGAGAGTAAGAAACTACTATATATCATAAGAATGAGGGATCTGACCATTTTTTTATTATGCAATAGGACCATGTGAATAGAATTTCTTTCTCAATTGCTCGTACATATCGATCAGCAAGTTATTCCTTGATATTTGTATCAAGAGATTATCACGTTGTTGGCGCGTATGCATGACTACAAACTCCAGATTCTTGTGTTGCGTCTTGAGGAGTTGGTTTACTGTGTTCAGGTATTATCTGCATCCAGTGATCAACAAATGTTGGAGTTTTTGTGACTCAATGCTGAGATATGATCTCAACAAGCGCGTATGTTGGCATGTGGAGTTTGTTTGAATACTATAGCATTGCAGTCTAAAACAGATATATGTTTTGACGTAGATTATGTAGTGTCTCATCAAACTATACATTCGTATAAACTGGTATGATGTGTTGAAAAAACTGCTCAGATTCTTCGTGTGATGAACGAAATAAGGTCGCTGTTTTTACTCATGACTACGCCGTTGGTACATGGGAGTGATGTAAGATTGCATTCACAGCAGTTGATAACCAAAAATCATAGAATGTCATTATAATACTATGAGTATATCAAGAAATAGAGATCTTTTTGTATAAATTCATGATCTTTGGCTAGTTACCGTATTAGAATCACTTGATACTTTGTTGCTGCATGACTATTATGTATTAATAATTTTATTATTTTTTGATAGTATCTATGAAACAAATTTCTCTCTTAGCGTTGTGTGCTACGTGTCTGGTGCTGGTCTGATGTGGGTCAACAAATAGCTCAAATCCTACTCCTCTCAAAGCATGAGATACTGCACTTATCACGTATACTATTAGTGATATGAAAGGTAACGTACTTGAGACTAACTCATGAGCACAGCCTAGACCAGTAGTCGTATGAGCGGGTAATGATTTTATCAAGGTAGTACAGGATCTTTTGGTAGGTAAAGAAGTTTGATATGCTGATACGCTCACAGTCAAACCAGAAGAAGGATTTTGATATCTGTATGATTCTAGGAATATCCAACAACTTCCACTCAAAATGTTCACGATACCTGGTATGAACCCTGCGGTTTGAGAGACATTAGATCTATGAGGTGTCAAAGGTATTGTGAAATCTATCAACGGAACATGAGACGATGCGGTGGTAGTGGTAGATCTGAATCCTTACCAATCACGAAATGATGTCTCTGTAGAATTTACGGTTGTATGATCTCCTGATCCTGAATCTAATAGTGTATTGACTGGAGAATAGTCTTAGACGTTGTATGTAGATACAGTCATAGTATGATAGTTATCAAATAATCATAATAAAAGCTGACTCAGATACATCAGGATTGCTGATCTATGTGTGGTCAGCTTTTTGGTTTGATTTGATAAGATAAATACCTATCCTGAATAGAGAGTTTTTATGGTTGTGTATTACGCATTATGGATCTATTTCAGTTTGAGTTGCGCTTCTTGTCGTATCGTGGATTATCCCACAAACTTCATCTAGATCGATCGCAAGACGTTATGGTTGACGTTACTCGTATCTCGCCACATGGTCAGTTGGTACAGTCGCTGGATAAGACTACCCCAGAACAACTCAAAGAACTTACTCTCCAGACCTATACTCATGCCAAGAAGCAACTTATTGAACAATATGATGGTCAAATTGTTAAAGGGTTTTCCGTTTCAGAATACATTCATCGTCTAGAATATGAGCTCAAAGTAATCCATGAAATGGGTTTTGATACGTATATGCTCATTGTCCAGGATTTTATCAATCGAGCAAAATCTCATCATATTTGTGTATGACCAGGAAGATGATCGTGAGCGTGATCTCTACTGGCTCGATGTTCATGAATTACGGATGTTGATCCTCTTGAGTTTGGGTTGCTGTTTGAGAGGTTTCTCAATCCTGCCCGTGTGTCGATGCCTGATATTGATGTGGATTTTGAAGATCAGTCCAGAGATCAGGTATTAGAATATGTAGCTGAGCATTATGGGGTTGATCATATTTCCAAGATAGGGACGTTTATGAAAATGGCGAGTAAAGCAGCGTTCAAAGACGTAGCACGTGTGATGGGAGTACCTTTCGAAGTATCGAATATGATTTCAAATCTGCTACCACCATGAGTCAAGCTCAAGGATATTGTTATGAATCTTGATCCTTATGAGGATCTTAAAAAAGTCATAGAATCAGAGCCTCGTCTCCAAAAAACTTTGCAGATGGCTACTGTATTGGAAAACAATATGAGACAGTTGGGCGTACATGCCTGTGGTGTCGTAATAGCTCCAGGGCCGATTACGGATTATGCAGTGGTCCAACCTGAGCAAAATAGTCGTTCACAGTGATCGCAGTATAGTGTCACTCAGTGGGAATATAAGTATCTGGAGGGTAATATGTGATTGATCAAGATGGATTTTTTGTGATTGATCAATCTTACCGTCATCAAAAACTGTATCAAGATTATCAGAGCGTGAGCAAAGCAATCTGGGGATGCTCTTCCCGAAATGTTTGAGTCGTTTGAGCGTACCAGTGTTTTTGAGCCACCATTAAATGATCCTATTGTTTTCGAAAAAGTGTTTCAATCTTGAGATACTTCATGAATTTTTCAGTTTGAATGAGATGGGATTAGGCATTTTTTGATCAAACTCAAACCTACTCATATTAATGACATCGTAGCGATGGGTGCTCTGTATCGTCCTGGACCGATGGAATTCATTCCGACATATATCGCTCGCAAACATGGCGAAGAACCCATTAACTATATGCATCCAGAACTGTATCAAGCTATCCAGAACCAATATGGCAAACAGATAGCTGATGAGCAGCAACAGAAACTCATAGAAGATCTGACTCCTATCATGGATGTGACATATGGTATTGCGGTATACCAAGAACAGTTGATGCTATTGGTACAGCGTATGGCATGATTTGCATTGGCTGAGGCAGATAATCTCAGGCGTGGTATCGGTAAAAAAATCAAAGAAGTCATCGAAAAAATCAAAGGAGAATTTGTCATTAAAGCTGCTGAATATAGGTGATATAAAACAGAGGTATCGACCTATATCTACGAGAAAATGATCGAACCAGCTGCTTCATATTCATTTAATAAATCCCACTCGGTAGCATATGCGTTGATTGCGTATCAGACAGCATATCTCAAGGCGTATTATCCAGTGCAGTTTTATGCATCATTATTGAGGTCTCGAGAAGAAGATACGGATAGATTGAGTGGATTGATCGATGAAGTATTGGCTCATGGAATACCGGTGCTATGTCCTGATATTAACCAATCATACAACCATATTGCAGCTATAGGTGATAGTGTCAGACTTTGATTTTTTTGTATCAAAGGAGTAGGATTTGATGCATGAGAGCAGATCGAAGCAGAGAGGAGACAACATGGCCCGTTTCATCAGTTGTGAGATTTCCTCAAAAGATGTCAGCCACTGATCAATAAAAAAAATCTGGAGTCGTTGATTAAGGCTGGAGCATTGGATGGTTTTGGTGATCGTAGACAACTGCTCAACCACCTGGAATACCTTATAGAGCGATCCAAACAATCTACTCAGCAGCAAGGATGACTCTTTGGGGATATGAGTGAGTCGATGACTCTTCAGCTGCCAGCAATCGTAGATCCGGCTTCCAAAATGGATCTATTGCTCATGGAGCATGATGTATTGAAAACATTTGTATCAGGGCACCCTTTTGATGGGACATATCCATATCTCAAAAAAGATCAGTTCATTAGTACGTTCAAAGGGATTGAGAATGCTGGACCGGTGCGTATGACTGCTATGATCAAAAAAATCACAAGAGCAAAAAAGAAAGGATTCTTTGTAGAAGTAGAAGATATTACGGATAGTCTAGAGTTTTTTGTCAAAGAGGCATTGGATCTCAAGAAATTTGATATCCTCACGATCGATGGGTATAAAGGAAGATCACTCAAAATATCAAAAATGGTCAAGAGAACTGTAGATGAACTGATCAATGAGGCAAAAAGACAGAATAAATATGATCCTGATCTGACTGTTGCCAAAGTCAAACAACAAAGACTCTTGCCCAAAGAGATACTCATAGTAGATCAACCCGTTGTATGATGGATGTGAAAAGAAGCTACTCCTTTCTCTGATATGACGACTGATGAAGTTGTCCAGGAGGCTGCGCTTGATGAGACACATGATCATATCAATCCACCAAGCGATACACAAATCTGACAAGATCTCTTGCAAGAGCCAATGATGATAGATACTCCAGGAATCTTGCAATTAGAATTACCACAGGATCCGCTCATGCTCAAGCAACTTGTGAATCTGATCAAACAACATCCAGGTACTCATGCAGTGATGTTGGGTAGTGCGATCAAACACGTGAGTGAAGAAGGACTGGAGAAGATTAGATGATTATAGATATGTCGAATGGTTTTTAATTATTGTTTTTTGTTTGTTTTCTCATGGTTACATATAAAACCATATCTATGTCTGATGATTATTTGATTCATGGCTATATCTTAAAAAGATCTTCTGATTCAATTTTAATTCAAGCTATAGAAGATTTTCATGTTGATGGATATATGTGGTTGAGAAAGGATCAAATAACTTCTATGAGATGTAATAAGACAGATGCATTTCAATCATCTCTATTGGATAAAGAATGAATGACTAAACAAATCTGCCTTCCATTTGAGATTCGTTGAAATTCACTTCTGTCTATACTAAAAATATTGCAATTTGCTGAAATATTATCGTGTACAGTTTCTGGTAGTAAATGATTAGACACTGTATTTGGGCAGTGTATTGCTGTTTTTGATACTGTATGTTGGATGCGAGAAGTTCTTGCTGATGGGACATATAAAAAGACAGCATCTCGTATCCCTTTGGATCGTATTTGTGGACTTCATCGATGAGGCGAATACAATTCTGTTTTTGCTCGTTATATTTCTTTAAAATCGAATAAAGATATTGAAGATTTCTTTGCTGATAATAAATGATCCTTTTATGACTATGAGTAACAAAAAGAACGATTTAAAGATTGCCTCATACATAAAATTAAAAGAATCTTTCATGACTACTTCACATCTGTCGTGATAAAATCTTTTTCATACGGAGAGGCGAGAACTTTC
>JBGTAD010000152.1:0-15475 GCA_041750055.1 Candidatus Absconditabacterales bacterium
TTTTCCGCTTCTGGAGCACATTATCTCTTTTATAACTAGAAACCGTGGTATGACTAGATCATCTTGAAAGACAAATATACTTTCACTTTTGGTTGACTTATTTTGTTTTTTGTGTATATAGCACGTACCCTTACGGCGGTCAACAAACCATCCCCCGCACGAAGGTGAATTATGGAAACAATATTCTCAACAATCTTATTCCTATTAGCGTGCGCATTCGCTCTAGGAAGCTTCTCCTCAAACCCAGACATAAAAATGACTTGCTTGATAGGTTTATGCGCTTTCGGATTGTTCGCCATTTCTAGCCTGTTTTTGCTTAAACAAAGCTAGAAACGCTAGCCCAACCTTCGTTTTGTTTTAAAACGAGGGCTTTTTTTATTTAATCATTCATATTTCTAGAGATTATTGACTGCTGAGTCTTCACTCACTTCCCGATCTCCTGTACGATGATCGTCGAATTAAGAGCCATATCTGCATAACCTATCACTCTGCTATAGATCATTCTAAGACGATGTACATCTTGATAGATGAGATTAGTGGTTACATTGTATCTCCAAATTTTAGCTTATTTCCGTTCAAGACAATGGCAAGATCATTACCAAAAGCAAGCATTTCATACTTTGTAGGATATTTTGACATTGCGTCAACCAATGTTTTTTGATGTTCTTCAAACGCTTCTCGATCATCAAATGTTGTAATAAGAACATCTGTCTTATCAGTCAATACTGCATAGTGTCTCATGATATACGTTTTATAAAGTTATAAAAGCTGACCTGTTTCTCTTGGATCAAAACCAGTTCCTTCTCATATCAGATAATCATTAGGTTTTTTTGGTTTGTCATATAGACCACTGAGGTTATTACGAAGCACTTCTTCTGTATTTGATACTACTTCTTTTTGATATGTGTATGGGTTTACTTTTTGTAAACTGGAATCACTAAACAAACCTAATTGACCGTTACTTACAAATCAGTTCTTTCATCATTTCTTTCATCACATCGGACAACACAAAACAAAGAAATAAAACAACAAAGAGAAAGTTTTTTCAGATTTTTGTTTTCTTTCCTGTACTCTTTTGTTATGATCTTTTTCCAAAGGTTAGTTCGTCAGACCGCTTCAGATTTGTATGCTTTCGCAGATTATTAGAAATTGGTATACTGATTCGCCGTCACTTCGAAGAAGTTTTGGATTGTCATCATATCTTGCTTTTTGAGAAATTGGAGAGGGTTCTCTGGTATCAGGTAATGAGGACCAAACCCCAACTCCTCTAGACGACGATCGGTGATATATTTGATGTATCATTCCATTTCTTTATAGTTGAGCCCAAAGACACTCTTACCTTCGAACTGCTGCTTCAAAAATTCTATCTCCAACTCTGTTCATTCAATAATAGTAGACTGGATAGTATCTACAAATCACTGATCATTAGTAATCTCTGGCGATTCTTCCAAAATACCCAAGATCAGTTCGATTCATAATTTGAGATGTAAAGACTCATCGATGAGCACGAGATCAATACCGTTACATACATTTTTCATCTTGCCAGTCTCTCTCATCGCCAAAAACATCGCAAACGCAGAATAGAAAAATATTCCCTCTTGGACTATATTATTGACCAAGATTGCATGGATAATAGCTTTTTTACCTTCAATAGAATCAGGATCAATATTATTGCCTGATGACAACGATAAGGTATCCGCTTGGCGAGCTACGAGTTCTTGTTTACGTTTGAGTAGAGGATTCGTTTGTGTCTTAGAATACATCTCATCACGGTCCATATTGAATGTATTGAGCATAATCTCAAAGAAGTCCGAATGAATATCCTCCATAAACATCTGAGCCGTCATCGCCATTTTGGCTCTTGGATGGACAATATATGGATAAAACGACTCTCCTATAACATTTTGCACCAAGAGCTCAGTCGTAACGAAGTATCCAATCAACTCGTTGAATAACGCTCTCTCATCACCACTCATCGCTTCATAATCTGCAACATCTTGCTGGATATTCAATTCTTCTGGAAATCGAACTGCCTGTTTTTGCTTTTTATACAACTCTGTGAAGACCGAATTAATACGATCCAATTTGACTCCATCTAAGACGCTTTTTTTACCAATGATTGCCATATCAAAAGAATACACAAGGAATAAAAACACTGAGAATTACTTTTTTACAATGCGTCCATAAAAAAGCAAAGACACAACATATAGATCTATTTTTATTTCTAGACACAACATATTGTGTTTTAGATAGATATGGTGATAGGAAATAATGAGAGTGATTCAAGAGGAAAATCCCGATTTTTTTATGAGGAATAAAAAGCACAGCCAGACTCTTTTGCTCACATGGCACTGTAGCAGTAGTCAGCACGAGACTTATTTGGACAGGATAATCAGAATTTATTGTTATGGTTTTTTTCTCATATCGAATAACATATTCCCAAACTCAAAAAAACCTGACACTCCATGCGTGAGAAGTATCAGATTTTTGAATTTCTTTAGATATTTTTGGATAATTATGAGTTCTTTTCTTTGTTTTTGAATGAACGTATACGAGATTGGATAACAGAAGATGTTTTTGATAATGATTTCGTAACACGAGCTTTAATAGGTGCTACTAGAGTCTTAGAAAATCGAGCTCTGATGAAACTCTCGCTAGGCGGCGTGAGAAAAATCTCAAAATACAATGCAGGAATCACATACAAAGTCAGTATAGTACAAAATGTTAATCAAAAAATAATAGTATATCACAGTCCTGCCCAAAACGCATCCGGCCCAACCAATGTTGCAATACCTGTTACTGTAGAGATAGTAGTAATCAAGATGCTTATTAGCCTCGTCCTACCAGCTTCCAGTACAGCATCATGAGGATTCATCTGCTGTGCGAGATTAGAATTGATCCTATCAATCATTACTATTGCATCATTTACGATAATACCAACCAATGAAACAAATCCAATACCAAACGGGAGACTGTAGGGATTACCTGTCACAAACAATCCAATATTAACACCTATCAACGCCAGGACAATAACGTAAAGGATAACTAATGGCTGACGATAAGAATTGAACTGCAACACCAAGATACTAAAGATCATAAACACCGCGATAAATAGAGACACCACAGTACTAATAATCAGATCTGATTGTGAAGCATTTTCTCCCTTGGCGACAAAACGTATGCCATCGGGAAGCTGATATGTATCAAAGAAATCCTCCACTTGCGTCTGTACAACAGCGGGAGAGAATCATGGAAGAAGGTCTGACTCTACCAACACAGATAATTCTCCACCCTCTCTTCTCAGAGAAGAGACAGACTGCTGAAACGAATAGCTTGCAATACTTCATACCAAGATTGGTCATTGAGGTGTATTAATACGCAAATTCAAGACATCTTGTGGACTTACACCATCTTCAAACACATCAAAGGAAACGCTAATATCACGTTCTTTTCATTCAGATTTTATTGTTCATGCTTTGATTCCATTCATAGCAACAAACAATTCTCCCATCAATTGCTGAGAATTCAATCACAATCTCCTTACCTCTTGCTGATTAAAAGAGAATACAAACTGACCTGGAGTTTTTGTGGATGAGTTGGTAATATTGGTGGCCCCTGTCAATAGTTTCATATAGCCTTCTACATCATCAGAAACAATGGACAATTGTTCTAATTGCTGACTAGATCTCGCAATCAACTGAATACCTACAGCTTTACCTACAGGAGGTCATCATGCTTGTACCTGGGAAGTCACAGTATATCACTGAGACTCAAATACTCCCATCAATGACCTCATTTCTTTTTCTATTTCAAAACTATCTCTCTCCCTATCTTCCTGATCTAGTAGAGTAACTGTTATATTAATAGTATTACGATTCACAGCAAAAAAGTAGTTTTTGACCTCAGGAACACTACTCAGTACCGTGTCTAACTGAGAGGAAAGTCACTCCAACACCTTACTATCTGTATTTAATGCAGCCTGTACCGTAAATCTTACCGTAGGATTATCCCCACTAGGGAAAAGTTTAAATCCAATACGAGGACTCAAAAACACAAACGTAGCAATCAATACAAAAAAAGGTGTAACAATAAGCAATAATCTATACACTCTAGATCTAACAACATCCTCTAAGACTCAAATATATCGATTTGTTAATCAACCAACAAGACGCTCTCTCCAGTTATGAGAGGCAGATTCAGGTATTTTATGCTTACGGTCTTCTTGCAACAATTCACGATCGGAATCAGACATAGTATCAGCATTATGTCACTGTTCATATGTTTCCACAAATACTATAGATCCATCCTCTTGGAGTTGTTTAATACGACGAGGGCGAATAACAAGAGAAAATATAGCAGGATTGAGAGTGAGAGCCAAAAAAATACCAGCGGTTAGTGTTGCTATAATAGTAATAGGAATATAGGCTAAGAATTTACCAAATGTCCCAGGCAAAAACAACAACGGTAAGAATACCACAATATTCGTAGCAGCACTTGCAATCAAAGGAGCCGCATAATCTTTTACTGCTATCAAAACAGCATTTTTGGAAGAGAATCATTTTTTGATATTTTCGTAGGCAGCTTCTATAACAACCATAATAGTATCTACACCGATACCAAATGTTAATACGAGTGAAAAATTAGTCAAAAAATTCAATGTCAACCCTTGGGAATATAGTACCATAAAGGCAACAAATATAGCAAGAGGAAATGAGAGAGTAATAAGCAATCACTCTTTCCAACCTATAAACACAAACACCACCAGAAACACAAACAAAATAGTCTGCAAAGAACTTTCTCATAATGTAATATAACTCTCTGATATTTCAGTAGCTAAATCAAACGTATAGACGATACCTAGAGAAGAATACGACGATGACGAAAGAAAATTAGCTATATTTTCTCTGGTATTTCTTGATACATCAAAGATATTTGTTCACTGTTTTTTGAAAAAAGTAAGCTCTATTCCATAATACCCAGTACCCTGATATCGTCATACTTTAGAGAGATTTTCATTTTTGTATACAATAGATATATCAGCGACATCCTTGAGCAATAATACAGAAGCTCATCTTGATCTAATAGGAACATTCTTAAGATCTTCTAAAGAATTCAGCTCTCATTGGATACGAAAATCATAAGACAACTCCCCTAATACATGATTTCACAATGGCTGATTTCTATTATAAATTCTTATTGCATTAGTAATCTCACTGATTGTTAGTCATAGAGAAGTTGCTTTAGATTTATCAATAAGCACACGAATTTCAGTTGGTTCGGAAGCAGTCGTACGCCCTCCTATAGCATTAAAATCTCATCATACCATCTGAATATCAACAATACCGTCTTTCCCTTTGAGAGCATCAATCATCTCCTGAGCTTGTTGTTGAAGAGCAGAGAGAGTAGTATCTGATTCTTTGGCATACAGAGCAACACGAAAGAGCAATTCGTTGTTAGTACTAATTTCTACTACTCTAGAATCTTCTACATCATCAGGAAATGTGATTGTATCTATTTTATCTTTGATATCAGCAATCACTTTGGACGTATCAACTCCATTCTCCAGCTCCAATGTAGTAGTAGATATTCACAACGAACTCGCTGATGTCATTTTACTAATTCCATCTAATTCTTCGATTTTTTCTTCGATTTTTTGGGTGATAATGCTATCAATATCAACAGGATTCACACCTGGATATATCGTGGATATAGAAATAATACCAAATTTAATATCTGGAGCAGTCTCCTTGGGGATCTGATACACACTTCGTAATCATCATACGATGACCAACAATACGATCATCATAGAGACTCTTACATTCTTGATCCAAAATCAAAAAAAACCTGACTGGAGTCTTGCGCTATACTGCTGACTGGGTGACATACTAGACATTGATGATAGATATAACGTGATAGATTAAATATACATACACTAGAAATAGATAACGAATCTTACGATGTTGCTGTTTTCTCTAGAAGAATGTGCTCAGCTTTTTCTACTTTGTTTTTGACAACCATCTGACAATAGGGTTTGTTAGGATTGCGTACGAAGAAGTTTTGATGATAGTCTTCTGCGATCCAAAAAGCTTGTAATGGCTTCACCTGTGTGACAAGAGGCGATTCAAACTGCCCAGAAACATGATCCAAATATTGCTGTACTTGAGTAGCTTGTTCGTCACTGGTAGTGAATATCGCAGATCTGTACTGACTTCACTCATCATGTCATTGTTTATCCACGCTGGTGGGATCATGTGTTTGTAAGAAGATATTCAATAGCTCTGCAAGGGAAACAATCACAGGATCAAACACGACTTTGATGACTTCAACATGACCACTTGCTCATGTCGTGATTTGTTCGTATGATGGATACTGTCTTTTGCCTCCTGTATATCAGGATTTCAGATCGATCACTCCAGGTACTTTTTGGAAGACTGCTTCTGTACATCGAAAACATCATCATCCTAATATAATCGTCTGATATGATCACTGATCATCAGGATTTGCCTCTGGAACGAATTTCAAAGAAACCGAATTGACACAATATCTCGTGTTTTTGGCAGTAGATTGCTCTCAGATAAAAACATGTCACAGATGTCATCCACAATGAGCACAGGTGATCTCGGTCCTCGAACCATCTGCATCTGATGTCCACAAGACGGTGCCAGGGATCGCATCATCAAAACTAGGTCGACCACACCCACTATCGAACTTACTAGAAGATGCGAATAATTGAGTATCACACTGTCTACAAGCGTAGTATCAGCTTTCTTTATGATTTCGATATTCTCAACTAAAGGCAGGCTCCGTTCCTTTATCTATGAGAATATGACGCTCTTGATCAGAAAGGGTATTGAACATATCTATTATCTAGATTGTAACAGTAAAAATCTTGCGTGTCAACGCGTATCCTATTTGGTCATAATAGGAATGATGGTATATGTAGCGGGGTCATAGTTGAGTACTGGAGAAATAATAACCTGACTAGCAAAATATAATCACGATAATACCTCTATCTGCTCACCTCGTATTTTACCCAAAGCAATAGTTTTGGATTGTACGCCCGTACCCACTAGTACTGATACCTCTCACATTCACAAACTATTAGGAGACACAGCATTCACAGGTATGAGAGGATATTTGGTAGTAATAGGAATATATATCTCCACACTCGATCACAATAATGACACAGGTCTATTTAGGCTCACAATGGCTTTATAATTGAGATTTGAATCAGCTACAGAACTGATAGATGCAATTCTTCCTGACATGATTTTTTCCTGATCACGAATAATCACCGATATTCCTGGATATGTATAGGTCAATTCATCTACAGATAAAAATACTTCTATCTGTTGGTTGGATGTACTGGAAATGGTAAACAATGGCGTACCATTTGCTACCTCCTGTCCAACATCTACAAGAACAGATCCTATCGTACCAGCTATTGGTGCTTTGACACTGAGTTTGTTGTATTGATTCACAGCATCTTGATAAGCAACCTGTGCTTGATTTTTTTGTGCTTGCAACAGCTCGATCTGATTTGCATTAGTTCTTTTGAAATTTTCTAAGTTACTTGTTGCTATTTTGACGCCTTGCTCCGCTTTGAAAAGACTATCTTTAGATGATATCAATGCATTGTTATAAGCAATTTCTGCATTCTCTTTTGCTACTTTGAGATTGGTAAGTATGGTATTGAGCTGCAACTGAGCAGAGCTACCAATATCGTATCATGATTGATTATTGATCAGAGCATTCACAGAATTTTGATATGCAGTAAATCATGCATAATTTCACTGAGATGCTGTTTTGAGTCATTGGAATGTAGCTATAAATCCATTGATAGCAGGCTGATTGAAAGAAGGAGATCAGCTATCGATAGAGTTTCTCAGTACTAAAATCATTTGATCTATCATCACAACAGCTGCTGTATACGTATTCTCTAGAGAAAGAGAAAACTCTTGTAATTGTTGAGGATTATCAGCTTTGAGCGGCAATTTTTTTATGGTTTCTAACAACTGATACATTGTAGAGAGTTGTTGCTCTGCAGTATATTTTTCTTGCAAACTCTTGGCTCACAGATAAATCTCATAATTATCATTAAGATTTTTGTATCTATCTGAAATTCAGAGCAATACATCCGTTTGTTGTACAATAGTATCGATATTCTGGATAGCAGAATTTCTTTGGACAGCGTAGGTTTGATTCAGAGAGTCCAAAGAATTGAGAATAGAAAGTTGGCTATTTTTGAGAGTGAGATTCGATGGTGTACCGTCTTGATCATATGCTGCATTTTTCAGATCTTGAGCAGCTTTTTTGAGTTGCTGATTAGTAGTTTGTTGGATGGTTGTGAAGTCGTTTTTTGATCTATCAAGAGCTAACTGTAAGTCTGCTCATTGCTTATCTAGGTTTATCTTGGAGTTTTGGAGATTGATTGATGCTGTCTCCAGAGCAATTTGAGCTCTTTGGACTTGAGAGCGGTAATTCGCAAGACTATCTGATAATCACACGATCAGTTGTCCTGGTCAGACTTTTTGTCCTTCTTTGATGGGGAGTGTTGTGACTCTTCATAGCGCCTGAGCTGTGACAGTGATTTCTTGAGATCCTTGTATGAGTCACTGTTTCATGATGACAGATCTTTTTTTGAAATCACCAAATTTTTTGACAGTAACGAGAAATTCTTTTTTGCCAGATAGCAAAGCGTCTCCTGAGAGGTTTATTGGAGCAGGAGATGAGCTAGAACATCATGTTAGCACGATGACAGAACACATCGACATAAGTATCAATAATGATATTCACTTCATGAGAAGAGATATGGTACAAATAATTAAAAAAATGTTGGCTACTTTATGATGATTTTTGAGATGAAGATTGAAATCAAGTCTGAGACAACTCTTGTTGCATATATTCCAACAAAGCTTTCACATCTTCAGCTTTGATCAATCCGACAACGTGATCATCTTTGGTGAGAACCATCAAGGTATCTCATGGCTGTATATTGACCAGAGATCTTACCTCTTTGGGAATGACAACCTGACCTTTAGTTCAGACCGTGACACTTCATCGCATTTTTATGGGGCAATGCTTGTGTTCGACTATGGGAGTGACTTCTGTGACCATCGAGAGAGAAGAGATGTTATGATGAAGATAAAAGCTTGTAATGAAAACTGATTACAACAAATTATACTTATCATACTTTTCTCCCACATACAAATCAAGACCAAAAGAATGATTGCAAATATTGATCGTGTTGTATATATTATGGTTGATTTGAACATTTTATCACCTCTTATTGCTTCTTATCTCCTCATGGCGACCATAAGATCATCGATTATGACCACTCTTTTGATTATATCATTATCCCTCTTTTTTTGGTATTTTATTATCGATCCATCGATTAGTTTTTCGTTATTATTGCTGATTATAAGCTATGGTATTTGTATGTTTTGGGTTATTGATTACAAAGATCGTAGTTTTTTGTGGCTGATCAACATATGGTTACTGTTAGCGGTTATTTTGTCGATTATTGCTGTCATTATCTATGGATGGTCGGGTATGATTGTGATATCTGTGCGGTTGATATGTATAGCATTCTGGTATCTATCTCGAGTGACTACTCACGAACTGACCAACAAAGTCATCATTTCTTCACGATCCATGTTTCATACAGGATGATTTATATTCACGGTGCTGGCTACTCTGGGATATGTGTGTCATAGTCTATGAATATACGAGACCTTTACGCTGACTTGTATTACGTTATATAGCTATTACAACGGTTTTATTATCGCTTTTGCCAATCCCTTTATCGTATGACGAGATCATATTTTGATTATTGGGACGATTGCTATTATCATTTTTGGTATTGGTCTGGTTGTACGTAATGTCCGTTCCAAAAAACAAAGCAAAATCAAAAAAGTCTGACTAGGTGTCTTGGTGATGGTAGTGTGACTGTTTGGGCTTATTTATGTTTGAGCTTTGAAAGAATATGAACTATGAAGATTAGAATTTATTACCATCAATGTCGAAAATGTCAAACAACGGAGAGAATGATTTTCTCAGCAGTTTAATATTCCTGTAAGAGAATGGCTAGGTATCAACGCTTTCAATGATTTGAATCAACAACCATCAACTATCACGGTTTGATCATGATCTACAGGATCTGTTAGTAATACAGGAATAACGATAGGTTGATTTGATTATTACAGACAGATTTTGATCGAACAAGTCATCTCAGATAACAAAAAAGCAAATCAAACCATTTGTGACTTTCTCATCACAGAAATCAATCAAAGATATGATAAACCTGCTTTTAAATACTCTGCTATTGCATTACTCTTTATCCTCATCTCTCCACTAGCAAGAATCGTCACCGTTATTATATCGACATTATGTCGACTCCTGTTCTTACTATTACGATGGCTCCAAGTATATTCATTCGAGACCAAGGATATTGAAGGAGAAGACATTGTATAGTAGATCAAAATATATAGAATGATCCGTATATATCAAATAATCAAGTAGTTATCATGATGATGAATCTCAGCAGATGGTATGCTCATGCCATTGTATCATATGAATATCTTGAATGTCAAACCCATTGTTTTGATTCGCGTATTTGTGATAGTAAGGTGTTCTCGTATAATCAAATGCTATAATAACCGAATACTTACTAGACCTGTATTTCTCATTACCATCCAATGCACCTATCTCGTATACAATCTCTCATTGAAGAATTTCTTCATACTCATCCCGAATGAGTGATTATGATTTGGTGAGCTACTGCTACAGGAAAGACTGCTCTAGCAGTATCCTTATCAGATTTTTTTGGTCTTGAGGTTATTTCTGCTGATAGTAGACAGATATATAGATGAATGGATATCGGGACAGATAAGATATCGTGAGAAATTCGTAAGAACATACCACACCACCAGATAGATCTCATCAATCCCGATGAGATCTATACGAGTTCACAACGACAACGCGATACCTATACGCTTATTGATCAAATCCATGAACGTGGCAAGATACCTATGATTGTAGGGGGTACTGGATTATATATTGATACTATATACAAAAACTTCTCGATACCTGAAGTCAAACCCGATCGAACTTATAGAAACCAGTTGCAAGACTCAGAAGAACAGAATCCAGGAATACTCCATACTTTGCTACAATGAGTCGATCCCGTAGAAGCTGAACAAATACATCCGAATTCTATAAGATATTTGATCAGAGCATTGGAAATACACCATCATACAGGTATCCCCAAATCCATATTGTCTCAACAACAACCGGTACGCCATCCTTTGCTCATGCTGTGACTGCGAAGGGATACCCCAGCAACAAACCAACGCATCAATCAGAGAGTACATCAGATGATACAACAATGACTCGTACAAGAAGTTGAACAACTCATACAGCAATGATATAGCACTACAAGTCCATGAATGAAATGTATTGGATATAGTGAGACATTACAATACTTGGACAAACAGTACGATATGCAAGAACTCATCGAACGCATCAAAATACACTCTCATCAATATGCAAAAAGGCAAAGAACTCGATTTCGTAGATACAAACAAGAAAGTATTCAAAACAAAAAAAATCTGGTAGATTATCAATTCATCATCATGGAATAACATTTTTTCTACAAAACATGATTATTCTTTATTATATTATTAATAATAAATTATTTAATCTCATTCTATAGTAGTAATGATAAAGGAAATACGTATAGAATATGTAGAAAAGATTATAATGTACTAGTATAGCAAGATTTGTCATACCCCAGGTCGTGTCAGATGTATGTTGAAATGTCGATATCATGTCTTAATCTGTCTAGTTGCTCTAACACTAGTCTTGTACTATGTTTTCAATGATTGTCGTGTAGAGAAGGCAGTTATATATTGATATGAAGTGTTTGTATACTTTGTATGATGTTATGTTGAAATTTTGTAAAAAAAGTGTAGAGATCTTTTTGAGGTTTAGTGTTAAAATAGAGAATATTTAATTTTGTAATCTTTCTTATGTCTATTATCCAAAGTGCGTGATGAATTGTTTATTATATCTGAGCTGATAATGAACCCAGATATCTTTTGATCAAAAGATTAGCGTTGTCCAAAAAAATCGAACGAGTAGCACCCAAAGGCAAGATCCAAGAATGAGAAAGTGCCGATATTGCTGCTCTGAGAGAAATTAGTGAAGAGACAGGAATACCTATCAAAGATATGAAACTCAAAGAGCATGTGTGAAAAACAACACTCAGGAATACTGCTAGTCAAAAAGGACGAATTGATAAAGATATTACCTATTTTCTCATAGAATATACGGGAAACCCCAAAAATATTACAATTCAACAAGCTGAATGATATGTGTGAATTTATAAACGAGCTACGATTCAGGAGGTATTGGGGCTTTTGCACTACCAAAATATTAGAGAGTTATTTAGGTCTACCTATCAGCAAATTATAGACAAACATTCTAAACAGTCAGTAAAACAAGCATTTCTCCAAAATATATAAGTTTTTATCTTTTTTTTGTATATTATCATGGATCTATCTAAGTACTCTACCAAAGATCGAATACTCTTGTCCTCAAGAGTTGTATTTTGATTGTATTTTTTGACCTCTTATGGATATGGCAAAATTACTAATCCTATGATATGGCCACAGATTGGTGGAGCAATGTGATTGATTGGAATCACCTTCCGACCTGCTTTTCGATGATTTATGGCTGCATTTGCAGAATCAGTAGGGGCGTTCTTGTTAGCATTGTGAGTTATTCCTAGGATTTCTGCAGGATTGATCGCTTTTACGATGCTGATTGCTACCTTATTCCACCTGAGCAAATGAGAACGAAACCCTATGAGTATCTGATTAGGAGTTATTTCTTTGGTATTTGTTATTGTGGGAGCAGGTAATATCACGGTAACAAAGGTTTTCAAAAAGAAATAATAGTCATATCATTATCACCAAAAACATCGCTACATTTGATAGTTGATGGGATATACTTTATTCCAAACGTATGATCAATATCACATAAAGCGCTTGTTTTACAACAATATATAGTAGTACAGAGTATATCATCTAAAGTTTTAAAAGATATTGTCTTGCCTTTTTTTCTTTGTCGTTATGCATATTATATCATCAAAAATCATTATGTTAGGATTATTTCACAATAAGTATAAAAAACACTTGCTCTTTTCTTTTCTTTTCTTATATTTGATCTAAGTACTATTTTTTGTACATTTTATTATTTTCATTCTCATTATTATGCAAGGTATGGACGCAACCAATTTATTTGTTACCAACTTCTCTTGGAATCTTACAGAAGAGGATATGAGAGGAATCTTCTCTGAATACGGAGATTTGGAATCTGTAAAATTGATTACAGACAGAGAAACTGGTAGAAGTAGAGGTTTTGGTTTTGTTAAATTCGCTAACGCTGATGATGCTGACAAAGCTCTCAACGAACTCAATGGTAGAGAATTCGACGGTAGAGAAATCGCTGTTGTAGTTGCTAAACCAAGAGAAGAAAGACCAGCTAGAAATTACTAGTCTTTCGATTATATAGCTATCTATATAGCTATTACAAAAATATCCCACATCATTAATATGATATGGGATTTTTTGTTGTTTTGGTTTTGATGATGTATCGTCAAATGATTATATAAAACGGGAAACATTCTTTTGCTGATTAGCATGTGACTGCAATACTTCCTGAGTTTTATTTCCGAACTGTTTGCGGATTATGCTTTATCTGCGAGCAAGAGAAGAGACGATATTGAGGAGTTTTTTTCTTTGGTGTTCTTGTCTCTTGGCAGGTAGTTTGCCAAAGGTGGTGAATGATTTGAGATTCACACCGCAGTACCCCATTCTTCATATATATCGAAAAACTCGCATCCCTAGTCATATTGTCCAAAGTACTCGATTGGGACTTCCTGCTGTGAGGAATACTCTCGCAGTCTTTCCTTGGAGGAGTTTGTGTGGGGTGAGAGATCATTTTTTGTATCTAAAGGCAAATCCTGAGGACATATTTACATCTAGGAAGTTTTTCATAATGGCAGGACAGTCGAATCGTCGAAGTGGAAAACAGAATACCAATTCGTTTGCTCGAGTAATGAGAGATTGGATTTTTTGTTGTTTGTCATCAGGTAGTGTTTTGTTGTGTGCGTCTACCATCATGTAGTCTTGTTTTCGCTCAGGATCGTATAGATTGATCACTTTGACATCGTGTCACTGATCGATACTGATGCGTTGGTATGTATCAGCGATACGGTGAGAAAATCCTTGTGGATGCGGATGAGCAACGATGATGAGTTTGTTCATGCAGAATAGTGGATAGTGATTGGTAAATAGTGATTAGTATATACATAGTATTTCTGTGTCATATTTCAAATACAATTTTTTGACTTGCATTTGATCGTTCTGATAGCTACAGATTTCGTATGATGTATTCTATGGATATGCTGAGCAGATAGATTACATCGGCCCCTTGTGGGGTTTTTTTTGTGAGAAATTCTCTATCATGAAAGTGCGAAAAATTACATAACGATAAAAGCCCTGTAAAATGCAGGGCTTTTTGTTTAGGTTTATTAAGCTTCAGTTGATTTATCGCATATGAGATAGAAGCTATTCCCATACGTCGATAATTTTACTGCAGTTGCGCCGGCATTATTTGGTCCTGATGGTGACTCAAAAGCGATGTGTTGGCGATATTCTACTCCTTCTATTGTCGCAGAAATTTGCCAAAAACAGCAAAAGCTTTTGGTACTAAGACCAGTCCAACCAGGCATTGCATCTGTGAAAGATAATTTTACAGATTTTGTTTCTAGACTGCCTCCTGGCAGGTGATGTTGCACCAATTCCTTGAAGGCATTAGTAATATCGTCTGTTAGACAAACGATTTCATCAATACCTGCATTTTCTGCGGGCGGCATTCCGCTGAACAGTATTCCTTCGAGAAGAGCACCCAAAGTTTTGGCGGTCCATTCACCGTTTTTTACTTCTATTGCATGTGGATTGAATTCACCTCCAAAGAGTTGAGCCCAATCAAAATTGTCTGTTGTTTTAAATTCTTTTTTTTGCATAATTATACTCTTTATTGTGAGCGTGAATTGATTATACATATTTAACACTCAAAATCAATACGTTTTTGTGTTTTTTTGATTAATGTGCTTTTGTTTTGAGATGGCTTAAAACACAATCTTGTATTGTGTTTTAATTATTGCTTGACTTTTGTAATAAAATTGTTATAGAGTTGTCGGTGTTTTAAAAACCAACACCGACATTATATGGAAAATACAAAAAAAAACAGTGCTTCAATAGTACTTACATTGCTCTTTGTGTGTTTGTTTATCGGACTCAAAGTGTACATGTATAGCCACATGACTTCCCAAGATCTACAGAGCTATTTTATTACCTGTGGGATATGGGGAGTCTCAGAAGGAACACTTTTTTTCCTTTGTACAATA
>JBGTAD010000153.1:0-3669 GCA_041750055.1 Candidatus Absconditabacterales bacterium
GAACCTAACGCAGAAGCTACTGACAAATATCTCACATATTCTAAGCTGGTGAGATGACTTCTGCCTTGTGTTGGCAAGAAAAAAGTATCAAAATGATTTCTTAAGGAGTTGCTAGACGAGGCTAGCACCAAAAAGGTCGAAGAAGATGGAGATTATTATGTCGATGAAAAGACTAAGACCGTTTCTCTCAGCTCTCAAGGTATCAAGAAACTCGAACAACTACTCGGTGTCGAAAATCTGTACAAAGACTTCTGATATCAAGAAATACATCATGTAGAAAACGCTCTGAGAGCTCAAGCAGTCTATCACAAAGACAAAGATTATATTATTGTTGGATCAGAAGTCCTTATTGTCGATGAACACACAGGTCGTACGATGCCTGGTAGGCGTTATTCCGATGGACTGCATCAGGCTATCGAAGCCAAAGAACAAGTGCCTATCCAAAAAGAATCCAAAACATTAGCAACCATCACCTACCAGAATTTTTTCAAACAATATAAAAAGTTGTCTGGTATGACGGGTACTGCTACGACTGAGGGAGAAGAGTTTGAAAAAATCTATAATTTGGATGTCTTGGCAATCCCTACCAATAGGAGTGTCATCAGAGTCGATAGTAGTGACAAAGTCTATTTCAATCAGTCTATCAAATGGAAGTTCGTGATGGAGTATATCAAATTTTATCATGAAATCTGACAGCCAATCCTGATCGGTACATCATCGATTCATACCTCAGAGTTGGTCTCATCCCTCCTCAAAAAAACGAACATTCAGCACTATGTCTTGAATGCAAAATTTCATGAACAAGAAGCAAATATCGTCTCAAATGCCGGAAAAATCAATAGTATCGTCGTTGCTACCAATATGGCTGGACGTGGTACTGATATCAAATTGGACAAAGATCTCAATCAACAACTAGCACACAATTATGCATCACGAGTAGCAAAACAGCTCATTGCTGATGAGTATCTCCAGCGCGGTGTCCAGTGAGTAATGATCAGTGTCCATAGCGAAATCGAGTCAGATCTGACGATCGATGCCTTGGTCAAACAGTTCGGCTTGGACGCTGCTACGATCCGTCAGAGCCAACAGCAACCCATGATATTCTCTCTGTGAGACCAGCAGTATCAGATTTCTATCAGTTTCAATAAATCGCACAAACATGCGACAGATCGATATAGCCATATCAGTATCAAACCAGTAACCAAAGAACCGTTTGAAATTATTGAAAAAGTTTTTCACTATGGGTTATTCATCCTAGGTACCGAAAAACACGAATCAAGACGTATCGATAATCAGCTACGTGGACGTGCAGGTAGACAGGGAGATCCTGGGTATTCTTGCTTTTTCGTAGCATTAGATGATGAGATCATGCGCAAAATGTGAGGCGAGAGGATCCAGTCGATTGCTTCGATGCTCTTGTCTGCACAAGATCTCGAACAGCTCGAACTCACCCAAAAGCAATTCTCGTCATCTATCATCAGAGCACAAAAACAAATGGAAGCTCGGCATTTTGGTATTAGAAAACATTTGTTTGATTATGATAGTGTGATTGACAGACAAAGACAAAGAATTTATGCCAAACGTGATCAAATTCTCCATGCATGAGGAGATGATATTAATGCTCTCAAAGACGAGATGAGAGGTTTCATACCTCAAGTCGTGCAAGATATCTCAAAAACTGCACAGGCAGTAGGGATGGGTATGGAGGATTTCTTTGTACAGATTCGTGAAGAATTTGGGGTGTCCGTCGAGACGACAGAGAGTTCTCGATCCAAATTGACAGAAGTCGTCACTACGCAATTTGTAGAACGCTATGATGACATTATTAATCAACTGACTCAGTTTCAGATCGAACAATTTCTCAAACAATCGTATCTCAGTACCATCGATAGAGCACGAGTAGATCACATCGATCAGATGCAACATCTCAGAGACAAGGTATGACTGTATGGATACGCTCAGCTCGATCCGCTCGTCATCTACAAAAAAGAAGCCTTTGAACATTTTGAAAAACTTCTCCAAAATTTGAGAAATCAGACGATACAGATCTTATTGAGGACAGATGTGAGTATGTTCCATCAAAACGTCCAGCAACAGCAACAGCTCACCGTGGCTAGTGATGCTCAGATCATGGCGATGCTCGAGCAGGCACAGTTGGATCAAATGTCATCTCAACAAACATCGCCAGATCAAACACAATTAACCAATACTGATGGAGTAGAGGTCATAGAAGTCTGATCCCAAACATCAAGCCAGTCGTCTGCTCATCCACACAAACTCAGACCTAATGACAAAGTCTCTATCATCTATCCTGATGGTCGTACGGTCTCAGATGTTAAATACAAAAAAGTCCAAGAAGAGATCGAATCAGGAAAAGCAAGAATAGTATCGTAGGGACAATATCTTGGGGCGTGCGTTGTAATGAGTTATTGGTATAGAATTTGGCCTACCCTCCACTCCGGAGGATTTGCGCTATCACTTCGACTTTAGTCTCGGACTGGCCAAAAGCCAGTCCCTACTATTACTCCGCCTCGACGGACTTACGTCCCCTTTCGACGGATCTATGACTTCGCTACAGCTTTTGCTTTCTACTTTCTACTTTCTACTTTGTACCCATGTCTACTTCTCTCAAACAATCCATTCTCCAAGAGCCATCTGACCGAAAAGCCATGATCGGTTTCGGGTTTTCACTGTTTTGGGATCAATTCAATACCTTTGTGTTGGTAAATGGAATCGGTGCTCTGATCATGAGTCTTCCTGTTTTGATGGCTTCTGAGTATCTATTGTGATGACTGATGGGAGACCAACGATCACTCAAACAGCTATCTATCTACTGAATGACGAATACTGATCGAATTGTTGGTGTTACGTATGTATTCCTCAGTCTGGTGATCTCTCTGTATCTCATCGTTTTTAATGTGGTACATACCAGACGTGTGATCGATGGATCGAGTGATTTGTGAGGATCTCTTTCTGAGACTACCAGACAGCTCGTACCAGTGATAGGGACGAGCTTGATATCAGGGTTTTTCATTGTGATTCCATTGATTGTTATGTTGATTGTTTCGGTTATCATTATCTCTGTGTATCCTGGATCTACGATGCGATTGGGTCCTACATGGTTCTTTTTGTTTTTTCTCTGGACGATATATGCTATCAAACTATCTTTTGATTGGATGTTTGAGTTCATTGTGCCACTGTATCACTCAGATCGTAGATATTTCAAAGCATTGGTCTATAGCAAACAGATAGTCACTGACAAACGATGGACAATCTTCTGGAATATTATCGGATATGCGTTGATCTTCTGAGTATTGGTAAATGTTTTGCTATTTCTTTTGGGCGCTGTACTCAATATTGTCTTATCAGACGTGGTACATCCATTGACGATTATTGGTTCCAATCTGATATCGTTCATTACATTGCCGTTAGTGTGAATGACAGGATTTGTAGTCTATTTCCTCAGACTGGATGCTGTCTATCAGTCCAAATATCAGCTAGCTCATACTATAGTTACTGATCAACCACCGACACATCCTACCTCATCCCATCAACACCAAAAAGCTGACCATACAGCCCATCATGCTCAACATGATCAACATCGTGACTTGGATGACGCTAAGACAACAGAATTGATTGGGTAATAAAAAGACAAAATTAACCTACTAG
>JBGTAD010000154.1:0-14129 GCA_041750055.1 Candidatus Absconditabacterales bacterium
GAGAAAGATCTTTTCTTGTCTACTGCAAAACAAGAACTAGTAGCTTCTGGGAAGCCCGAAGAAATGGTCGAGACGATATCTATGTGAAAATTTATGAAACATTATTCTGACCTAGTTTTGTTAGAACAATCATCTATCAAAGATGACACAAAAAAAGTGCGTGAATTGATTCATGACCGTCTCACAATTACAGGATTTAAGAGGTATGCTATATAACTCCCCATTTATTTAATAAATTAATTGTACTCATGGTATTGCTGAGATCATATGAATTAGTTGTGTTGCTTGATCCAAAATTATCAGAAGCAGAGTCGTTGGAGGTATCAAATCACATAGAGTCGTTGCTTTGAGATTCTATCAAACAAAAAGATATGTGGTGAACAACGGAGCTTGCGTATGCATTAAATGAAGATAAAAAGAAAACATCTGCATCTATTGTATGCTATTTTCTGCATCTAGATCCTTCTAGTATTATGGCTATCAAGAAAGAATTCGTTTTTATGAAGCCTATTATGAGGTATTCGTTTTTTGCGAGATCAAGCACAGAGAAGTATTTGTCCAAAAAAGAATTGGTCTCTGAGATAGACGTTATTCTAGAATGACAGTCTGAGAAAATCAGGAAACAAAAGCACTTTTTTAAGATTGCAGAAAATCAGTCGTACTTGATTGATCGAAAAAATGAATCTCTATTGAAGTTGTTTATCACTAGATTTGGTAATATCAAACCAAGAAAGTATACGGGGTTATCCGTAAGATTGCAAAAAAAGATGAGAGAGCAAATTATTAGAGGAAGAGAGCTGTGAGTTGTTGAGTTTACAAAATAATTTGTTGCATTATTCACAAAACGTGATAGGTGATCTTGTTATAGTTATAGTTCAAAACAGCTGTTCTAATATAATAGCTAAAACGTAATACCTTATTATATATTTTTTATCCTTCTATTATATCCGATCGTAATGGCGAGCAAAAAAAGAAGAATTACGAAAGTCAAGCGAATGAAAAGAATGAGAACGCATGGCTTCTTCAAGAGAATGTTGACTAAAGATGGTAGAAACGTGCTTGCTAGAAGGAGAAATAAGTGAAGATCTAGTATTGTAGTACAAAGAAACAGCAAGTTACAACCGTAGTGCATTTTATCATGGTAACAAAAAACGCTATCCATGATTCATGTTTGACTCTGATAAAAAACCAATAATAACCATAAGTTAAAGCTTTTGGTATTTTTTGATTGAAAATATATTTATGCTTTTACCTCCTGTTGGTGCACTAGTTCATGGTACAAAAAGATTCATCAACCGTAATGTTGAAACAAAATTATTCAGATTTATCAAATTCGATTTTTGAGAATTATCCTAGAAAGAATAATAGGGTGTTTTTAGGAAAAACTCAGCATTTTGCGGAGTTCCCAGATCTCCTTGCTCTACAAAAAAGATGATTTTCAGAATTTGTAGATTATTATCTTAATAAGTTATTTGATGAGATCAATCCTATACAGGATATTGCCTGAGATAAACTACAGCTCTCTATATCTTGATTAAAGGTTTCTGAGTCGATTGAGATGGCCGACATTTGTAAGAAGAAAGAGTTAACGTATGGGGGGATTATTACCTGACAGATTAAGCTCGTAGATTCTGCTACCAAAAAGGTGTTGTTTAACAAACGTGTTAATATTGGAGTGTTGCCCTTGATGACATCTTCCTGATCATATATTGTGAATGGAGTAGAGAGAGTAATTGTATCACAGATTGTGAGATCGTATGGTATTTTTTATAATATGAAAGAGTTTAAGTATTCTTATAAACTTATTCCTGAGAGAGGGCCTTGGTTACAACTAATGATTGAAAAATCTGGTATTATTAGCTCAAGAATCAATAAATCTAGGAAATTTCCGGTTACTTCTTTATTGAGAGTATTTGGTTATGAGACTGATGAGTCTATTATTGCGCTTTTTGAATGAGCATTTGACGAAGAAGATACAGATTATATAGCTCTGACGCTCAAAAAAGACACAACAACAGACGCGTTGTCAGCTGCTGAGTTCATTTATAATAAATTGAGACCATGAGAGCTCGTAGATCGCGAGAATGCTTTAGAGTATGTGAGAGCTCAATTCTTGAGTGAGCAACGTATATTCATGTGAAGGATAGCGAGACGTAAGCTTAATGCTAAATTATGACTCGATAGAGGTTTGGATTATCCAGAATCTAATATGTTTGATGATCAAGATATGATAGCTTCTGTGCATTATCTTCTCAATCTTGCTAATGAAAAAAAAGATTTCTATACTGATGATGGAGATCACCTTTCTAATAAACGTATTAGAACGATGGGAGAGATGTTGTACTATCACCTCCAGCCTGTCATGAAAAAGTTCGTCAAATCCATCAAAGGTAAGTTGAGTATTCTCAATCTTGAAAATCAGGTGAAATTGAATGATTTAGCGAATTTCAAAATCATCGATAGTGCAGTCAAGAGCTTTTTTGCAACGTCTCAGTTGTCTCAATTCCTCGATCAAATCAATCCGTTAGCGGATATAGAACACAAAAGAAGAATTACAGCGTTGGGAGCATGAGGACTCAAAAGAGAAACAGCTAAGTTTGATGTACGTGATGTTCATCCTTCTCACTATGGAAGAATTTGTCCAATTCAGACGCCAGAATGACAAAATATCGGACTGGTATTGTTTAAGTCTCTCTTTGCAAGAGTCAATGATGAGGGTTTTTTTGAGACACCAGCATATAAAGTCCGTAAAAACGTCTCTCCCAAAGAATCAGAGCTACTCAATAGAGTATCCAAAGAAGATCTATATGAACTAGATGGCGCTGGAAAACCTACCAAAAAACTAATTGTATCCGAAGACGCTTATATTGATGCTAAAGCTGCAGCATTGATAGAAAAACATTATAACAAGAAAGGAACTCTGATCAAAGTAAAATCATATGTGACTAATACGATCGAATATATTTCTCCTGAATTGGACGAAAGATCATATATTGCTGATATCTCGACTCCTGTAGATGAATATAAAAACATTATACCCGTACGTGTAGCGGGTAGGCATTTTAGCGAGATGGAGATGTTTCATATCAATGAAATTACCCATCTAGACGTTCATCCTAGTCAGATTTTTTCTGCTAATCCTTCGATGATACCGTTTATCAATCACAATTATACTGCTCGTGCCCAGGTTGCTACTAATCAGTTGCGTCAGGCATTACCATTATTGAAGAGCGAGGTCCCATTGGTGGGTACTGGTTTCGAAGCAGATATAATCACTGATAGCTACGCAGTGATCAGAGCAGAAGACGATGGTGAAGTAATCTATGTAGATGGAAAGAGAGTAAAAGTAAAATATAAATCTGGACTCAAAGAGTATGAAGTGATTGTATTCAAAAAATCTAATCAAAAATCTGCTATCCATCAACAAGTAAGAGTATCTCTGGGTCAAAAAGTCAAAAAAGGCGACGTATTAGCAGAGGGTCCTTGTGTTATCAATGGTGAATTAGCGCTAGGTATCAATTTGAGAGTCGCGTATATGGAGCGAGATGGATTTAACTTCGAAGATTCCGCAATTATATCTCAAAGACTCGTCAAAGACGACTCTCTTACTTCTATCCATATCGAAGATTATAAAATTGAAGTCTCAGATACTAAGCTAGGTCCAGAGATTACTACCAACGATATACCAGGAGTATCGCTCAACAAACTCAAAAATTTAGATGAAGATGGTATTGTAAGAATTGGCTCTATCGTCAAGGGAGGAGATATCCTAGTGGGTAAAATCACACCTAAGTCTGAGTGAGATCTCACTCCAGAAGAGAAACTAATCCAAGCAATTTTTGGTGATAAATCCAAAAATTTCAAAGATACTTCGCTATATATGCCTGCGGGTAGTGAATGAAAAGTCATCGATGTAGTCGTTTTAGACTCCAAAAAATGAGACAATCTCATGGCCTGAGTTAAGAAAAAAATGAAAGTATATGTAGCTATGACAAGAAAAATTGAAGTCTGAGACAAATTAACGAACAAACATGGACATAAGGGTATTATCTCAATAGTAGTACCAGAAGAGGATATGCCGTTTACTGCAGATGGTCAGCCTATCGATATATTGCTCAATCCTGTTTGAGTAATCTCTCGTATGAATATGGGTCAGATTTTTGAGACACAATTGTGATTGATTGCCAAAAGTCTGGGTGTAAGGTTTGCTGTTCCCGCCTTCTCTGGGTTTGGGGCGAACGAAATGCGCGATATCGTAGTCAAGGCTTGATTGCCCGAAGACCTCAGAATGAGTGTCTATGATGGTAGAACATGAGAAGCATTGGATAGAAAAGTAACAGTAGGGTATATGCATATCCTCAAACTCGTGCATATGGTAGAAGATAAAATACATGCAAGATCTGTTGGTCCGTATTCCTTGATCACTCAGCAGCCATTGGGTGGTAAATCTAGAGATGGGTGACAGAGATTTGGAGAGATGGAAGTCCGGGCACTGGAAGCATACTCTGCTGTCTATACGCTCCAAGAAATGTTGACTATTAAGTCTGATGATATTGTTGGTAGAAATAAAACGTACGAAGCAATTATCAAAGGAGCTAAGCCCAAAGTCGCATGACTTCCAGAATCATTCTTCTTCTTGACGTACTTATTCAAAGGATTGGGTCAGAATATCTCATTCTTATCTGAAGAGGAGCTAGAGAGAATCAATAAAGAAAGAACAGAGAAAATCATGAAACTGTGACTCCAAGGTATTACTTCTACCAAAGATATGAGTGCGTCCGCATCAGATCTGTCTGACTTAGACCTCATTGGTGCAGAAGACGAGAAGAGTATGATGCTCAACACTGTTGTAGAGGATTTGACCGAAGCAGGAGAGATTGAGTAAATCAGAAAAGAACACAGAGAATTCCAGAAAATTGTTTCAGACCATATAGATTTAAAAAAAATCTGGGGTTGTATTGAGAGAATTGTTTTAGCGACAAAATATCCGAATCATGAGTGACGAAACAATCATCTATCAATGATATATCTATACACTCTCGACGTACCCGGTGACCTTGTATGATGGGTCGATAGCTCAATATGAACGTGTGAGAATGAAAGACGTCGTCAAAATTATCGCTATTCAAGATAATCGCATGATCATTTTGGATCAAGAACAACCACATAGATGATCATATTTGGATATGCCAGGATGATTGATTGAATCAGGTGAGGATGTGATGCAAGCTGCACGCAGAGAGTTGTTAGAAGAAACGTGATGTGAAGCTAGTGAACGAATACACTACAAAACAGTAGAATTGGGAGTGGTAGAATGATCAATACATTACGTAATTGCCAAGAACTGTCGTCAAACAACAGAACCAAAAACTGATACAGGAGAACGCATTACTACCAAATTGGTATCGTTAGAGACATTCTTAGACAAAGTAGACAGCGAAGAACTCAAAGGAAGCCCTGGTATTCAAGCAGACATGGTCAAAGTGCAATTGCTACCAGAGCGCTATCATGAGTTTTGTAAGCTGTGTGAAATTGTCATATAATAAATATGGTTTTAATTTCTTATGTGATATAATGATATGTTAATCAAGCGCTTTGTTCTGTTTGTATTTGTGTTTTGCTCATTCGTATCTTTTTCATACGCACAATATAATCTTAAGTATGAAGATTATGATTTATTAAATAGAGTAGTAGAAAAAGTTAAAGCATTAAGTCCCTGACAAAAACAATCAATATTAAATATAATCCCGAACTTACAGAACAAATATTGAGAAAACAGTAGAATGTGAAATATTCTCAAAGGATTGTTTTTCAACCTTCAGCTTATTGTTAATTGATGGACTTATAACACCAAAGATTTTCATATTTGAGCACGAGATCAGGATGCTACTGTTTGAGGAAGATACCTTTTTTGCCTAAATAAGTATAATGAAGTATGTGTAAGAGTTTATTCTTTGAAGGATGTTAATGATGTAACTTCAATTATGAATATTGTTATTAAAGATAATTATGGAGTTGATGAATCTTTGAATTATAACTATGTTCAAACTGAAAATGGACATAGAGATGAGAAGCGATATAGATTTGACTTATGAGATAGTGAGTCCATTCTAATATCTGATATTGTAAATAGTTTAGTATTAGTTGAAATACAGAGTTCTGCTGTGTCTCCTTGTGATCTTATTGAGTTATCTGAACAAGACAGATTAATATGCAATGAGTCTTTATCTAAATTCCATTTGCGTTTCACAGATACAAGTAACCTAAAGAAGTTGTCTCTTACAAAATAATATCTTTCTCTTCACCTTCTAGGGCTCGCCACAGTGCGAGGTAGCGTGAAATGAGGTAATCGTGTCAGATTTATTTTTACTTTGTAGCTCCCAAATCCTAGAATGCACAAACAAAATTTTGAATGACTTATGGTCATGCTGGCGTCGACCAGTGATATCGAAAAATGGTCTCATGGAGAAGTTACTCATCCAGAGACCATCAATTATAGAACAGGTAAACCAAAAATGAAAGGGCTCTCGTGTGAGGCAATTTTTGGACCTACTAAGAATTATGAATGTAGCTGTGGAAAATATAAGGGAGTCAGATATAAGGGAATCGTATGTGAACGCTGTGGTGTAGAAGTCACGAGTGCTAGAGTCAGGAGAGAGAGAATGTGACATGTAGAGTTGGCATCTCCAGTTCTACACGTGCGATACAAATCTAGCCCGTCAGGCGGAGTTCATCAATTGTTGGGTCTATCGTCTCACGATATTGATAAGATCTTATCATTCGTCAAATATGTCGTAGTCAAACCTATCAACGACGATCATAAAGAAACTCTAATCCAGACGATCGAAACAGGATACAAAGCTAAAATCAAAGAATTGGAGCAAATCTTCGATGAAGAGCAAAAATCTATGAGTGCCGGAGAGATCAAAGGAAAGAGAGAGGATCTCGACAAATTATACGAAGAAAACAAATCAACTCTCGAAAAAGAATTTAGTAGAATCAAAGGAATCGTTACAGAGCTCAAGTTATGATCAACGATCTTAGAAAGCGATTATAGAAATTTCTTTTATCAACATAATGATGTTCTTCATCTCCAATCAGGCTGTGAAGCGCTTCTCAAGATGTTGATTGATATCGATGTAGAAAAGAAGATCCAAGCAGAAGTACAAAAATTCCCTACGATCAAATCTGAAGAACAGAAGAAAAAAGCCTTTCAATTGATCAAATTACTTATCAATCTTCATGTCTCTGGCGTCAAACCAGAACAAATGGTGATTAGGAAACTACCCGTTATTCCACCAGATCTTAGACCTGTAGTCCAGCTCGATGGAGGTAGAATTGCTACATCTGATGTTAACTTGTTCTATCGTCGTGTCTTGATGAGGAACATTAGACTCAAAAAAATGATCCAAGTCGGTATGCCGGATGTGGTCAAAAAAAATGAAATCAGACTACTCCAAGAGTCAGTAAACAATCTCTTGGTAGGAGAAAAAAATACGGTCAATAAAGCTGGTGCAGGATCCAAGATATTCAAATCACTCTCAGATATGCTTTCTGGTAAGGAGGGATTGTTTAGAAAGAACTTACTGGGGAAACGTGTCGACTACTCAGGAAGATCTGTAATTACAGTATGACCCGATCTCGCACTAGACGAATGTGGACTTCCATTGTATATTGCGCTCAAGATGTTTACGCCGTTTATTATCGGTAAGCTTATTGAGAAAAAGATCGCTTACACTCCCAAACAAGCTGAGAAATATATCAGAGATGAATCTCCTCTTGCTCTCAAGATTCTAGAAGAAGTCATTGTAGATAAATACGTCCTTCTCAATCGTGCACCAACATTGCATAGATTGTCTATCCAAGCGTTCAAGGTTAAACTCATGACTGGGAAGACGATCAGACTTCATCCTTTGGTTTGTGGTGCTTTTAATGCAGATTTCGATGGAGATCAGATGGCAGTCCATCTCCCTATTTCTGATGAAGCTCAAGCAGAAGCCAAAGAACTGATTTGTTCTAATAGGAATCTTCTCTTGCCTGCATCATCAGAGCCTACTATTGTTCATGATCAAGATATGGTATTGGGTATCTATTATCTGACAGATGATTTCATCATCTCTCCTAGAGAAGCAGGAATATTCAAAGGATTCGAAGAGGTACAGTCAATGTATGATAATGGCGATTTGCATATCAAAGATCGTATTACCTTCATATTCGATGGTGAGCCTATCAAGACGACAGTAGGTAAGGTCTTATTCAACTCAATCATGCCGGTTTCAATTCGTTTTATCAACGAATCAGTAACTAAAAAAGGAATGAAAGCCTTGCTCAACAGAATCTATGATGACTGTGGTATGGATGAGACTGCGAAAATTGCTGACACTGTCAAAAAGCGATGATTCAAATACGCTACGATTGCAGCGACATCAGTCAATCTTTTTGATCTCAGAGTACCCAAAGAGAAAAAAGAACAAATGAAAATGGGAGAAGATAAAGCAAACAAAATCTATAATCAATTCTATAAAGGATTTTTGTCCGAAGATGAAAAACATAGACTTGTTGTCAAACTACGATCAGAGATCAAAGCTGATATTGAGGTCTTAGTCAAAAGAAATACCTACCAAACTGATGATTTTTATAATCTCGTGACATCTGGAGCGAAGGGTTCATATTCTAATGTGACGCAAATCTCTGGTATGAAGTGATTGGTCATGAATCCTAAAGGAGAGACCATAGAGCTCCCTATTCAAGGTTCATATTCAGAATGACTCAGTCCTATCGAGTATTTTATCGAAGCACATGCCTGAAGAAAAGGAAAAGCTGATACTGCGTTGAGAACAGCAGAGTCATGATATCTCACCAGAAAACTATGTGATGCATCTCAAGAAGTCATTGTCAGAGAAGTAGAATGTGGTACCAACGAGTATCTCATTATCTCCCCAGAAGAGGCAATGATCAGAAATAAAACTATGAGTAAGATATTGTTTGGTAGAGTTGCTGCTCAGGATGTTCATGATCAATATGGTAATATTATCGTCAAACAGTACGACTTGTTGACCAAAGAAGTAGCCGAGTCAGTAGAAAATGCGTGAGTAGAAATGATCAAAGTCAGATCAGCTCTCACGTGTAAGACCCAGAGTGGAGTGTGTCAGCGTTGCTATGGAATGGATCTGTCTACCAGAAGAATGGTCGAATTATGATCACCTATTGGTATTATCGCTGCGCAGTCATTATGAGAGCCTGCAACACAGCTGACATTGGATACATTTCACTCAGGATGAGTCAAACAACAAGAGGGAGAAATCACGACAGGTATCGAAAGAATTAAGCAATTATTTGAGGTTAGACCACCCAAAATACCTGCAATTATTGCGCCATTTGACGGGACAATTAGTTTCACTGAAAATGGAAGACTCAGAAGCATCAATATTACATCAGACTATGAATATAAGACCTATTTGATCAAAGATGGATATAAGGTGATCGTGAGTAAGGGGGAATTATTAGTAAAAGGTGGAGCATATGCTCAAAAAACAAAGAGTAAACTCAAAGTCAAAGAGCAAGGTGTTGTATTGGAACTCAATAAAGATCATATTGTATTGGGTATTACTAAGGTATACTCCAAATCATTGACATGATTGACTCCGCTCAAAACAACGATAGGAGCCCATGTGGTAAAATGAGAAATACTCTCTACATGAGCATTGGATGTGAGAGAATATAAATCAATCGTGTGAGATACACAAGCTCAGAGATATATCATAGCTGAGACGCAGAAAGTCTTTGATTCACAGGGTATTGCGGTAGGAGATAAGCATGCAGAGATTATTGTCAAACAGCTGTTTTCCAAGGTATTTATCGAAGATGCTGGTGATTCGAGTTTTGTACCTGGTACACATGCGAAATACGAAGAATTTATCAGTATCAATGCTCAGCTAGAAGCACAAGGAAAACATCCTGCAAAAGGAGAAAGATTGGTGCTAGGATTGACGTCAATTGCCAAAGAGACGGATTCATGGTTATCAGCGGCCTCGTTCCAGGAGACAATCAGAGTAATGGTAGATACTTCTCTCAAATGATCAATCGATAACTTGACGGATCTCAAATCCAACGTAATTATTGGTAGATTGTTGCCTGTATGACACGTCTTTAGAGAAAAAATGGAGCAAGAAAACCAGCCCAAAGAGCAAATCATCATAGATTAACAAATTATCACTTGAAAAAATCAATCTCAATGCGTATATGTTAATTTCATGTTTGTAACAATATAAAAAATATACTTTTATTAGCGATATATCACATCAATGGCACACAAGAAAGCCCAATCATCTACAAAAAACTTTAGGGATTCGAAACCTAAATACAGATGAGTAAAATTGTTCGGTGGACAATTAGCTGCAGCATGAAACATCATCCTGAGACAGCAATGAAATAAATACGAATCTGGACCTAATACCTATCTCTCTAAGGATTTCTCTATTCATGCATTAGTTGACTGAGTTGTACAGTTTACTAAGAAAAGGATTAGGAAATTCGACGGTAGGGCTTTTGTTAAGACGTTTGTACAGATAGCTCCTCATGCAGTATCTGATGCCAACTAGCATCTGCGTTTACGTGAGTGGCTTGTTTGAGGGAGGGTTGTATGAGTTGTCTAACGATACTCTTATGTGCGGATCTATAAGTAGATATAATACGTAGATGTAATACATTTGATGCCTATATACAGTCATGCAAATCTATCTACTGCTTGTTCACATAGCGTATAGTCCAACATCTATGATCCTGTCTCATTAACCTGTCTCAGCACCAAACAATGTGAAACAACAGTTTCTAATATCATCATTCTACATCATCTCGTATTCATTGCACACAAATATCATACCAATTTTATTAAAACTAATCGATCTGATACCATGGCAGTACCGGCAAAAAAGAAATCCATTTCAAAAAAGCGTATCAGACATTCTGCTCGACAGACTATCAATATCAAAAGACTAGTAAGAACATATAAACTCTGACCGTGCCCAAACTGTGGTGATGCTAAGCTTGCTCATAGAGTGTGTTCTCATTGTGGTTTTTACAACGGAAAACAAGTGATTACCATCAAGACATCGTCATCTCCTATGATAGAGGCATAGCCATTTTGTGCCATTCAATCATGTTTTCTATGATCCAAGTCATTGAGCATATATCATCTAGATCTAGATCATACTACAAGAAATCTGATGTCATCTCTGGTGTCAGGTTTTCTTTGTGTTTGTGGTATCTATAAGTCGCTTATATCATTAGTAATATCATGCATTATTGTGTGGTGCCTGCTCTTGGTTCATATTTATTCATACTAGCCATTGTGTCGTAATGATCGTATCTCATAGAATCAACGCCAGAAAGGTCGTAGTCACGTATTATTATTTACGTTGTTTCGTGCAATATACCATGAATAAAGATTCGATACTGCGTGATGTCGTGTCTATTGATGGTATCTACGATCCTCGTGAGTCTTATGATATTCAGCTGCATAAGATCCAAGAAGATATCAAACATCACTATGATCGATCTGAAGAGCGACGGATAGATTATATCCTACAGCAGTACTTTTCAAAAATCCCCAAAGAACAAATCGATTATGCGTATATCCGTGAGATGGTTGCTGCCTATGAGCAATATGAGCCACAGGTCGCATCATTAGTAGATGCTCATACGACATCATTCACGTATGACCAGATGGATGTAGCCGATAGAGCTATCTTCATACTAGCTATCGCCGAGCATGCTGTGTTCCAGACTCCCAAAGAAGTGCTCCTCAATGAAGTGATCGAACTAGCTAAGAGATATGGTGATGATGGTTCTACTAGACTGGTTAATGCTTTGGTACATAAGATACTCAGCTGAGATTGAAATAGTCCTACCAAACAGTAAAGAAGAGATATATTTATTTCTTGTCTATATGTATATTATGATTTTTGAGGGTGTTATTACGTATATCGGACCAGTGGAGTCCGTAGGAGCCAATGCTGTATCTAAGTGCTCATTTGTCCTAGAAGAAAACAATGACAAGCAGTACAAAGATGCTATCATGGTCGATCTGCTCAAAGAAAAAACCGATCTCATAAAGCCATATAAAGTATGAGATGTTATCAAAGTATCTCTCAGCACGAGAGTTACCGAATATAATGGTAGACGTTACAATAATGTCGGAGCACGAAAAATAGAGGGTTCTGCATCTTGAAATGCAACAGCTACCAAAGCTCCAGCAAATGACGATCTTCCGTTCTAAATGGTCTTTGATCTCTTCTCCCAAAAAAAGAAAACCTGATACAAATCACTGTTCAGGTTTTTTGTTTATGATTGAATTTTGATAAGAACTCAGTAATGAGGTGATATCTTTTATATTGTGTCGATAACAACTCATGAGATTATTGCTGGTCATGATCAGTATATTGCTAATGTCTGTGTCTGCGTATGCACAGCAGATATTGGTCGACCCAGAGATGTGAGATCCTAGATTCCAACCTGCTGACAAGATCCATGCCTGATGTGAGAGGTCTCTCATCATCCGCTCCAATATTACTGGATCTATCAAAGAATTGTCTATCGTGATCGAATATGATCCCTCAGATATCCGTATTGTCGGACGACAGCGTGATCAATTTAGCGAATCCTCCAAAATGATCGCTGCAACCAATATCCAGTATGCTCTAGAGGATCTTAGTACGTCCGTGAGTGGTTCTACAGAGTTGGCTCGTATTGCTATTGCCTCTGTATCAGGAGTATCATCTACTACGTTGACTCTTGTCACCTGATCATACTATATCGACACCCAAAATGTCAAAAAAATTCTTCCTTCTTTTGGGTATAAGATCGCATTTGTACCTGTGGTAGAATGTAAACCTGATATCACTCCGCCTCGTATAGAACTCGTCAATCCTGAGAGTGTATCACAAAGACTCATGGTATGAGAACCTGTCGTAATCCGTATCAGTGATACAGGTAAATGAGTAGCTTGGTCATGAGTGAGTGTAGAAATGATGGGATGGAGGTATACTCCTACGACTCAGTGAGTGACGATCTCAGGAGATATCATAAGTATACAGCCTTATGAAGATTTCCTCTACAATACTGGCGTATCAGTCACTATTAAAGCACAAGACTCCCAAGTATATGGATGACCCAATGCTTCTACAGAGCAGCTACTCTTACAAACGTCAGTCAAGCCGGAGGTATGTAAGATGCTATGATGTCAGATCTCATCATGACTACTAGCGTCTACAAGTGTCAGTTTCTCTCCTGAGCAATGTCAACAGCTCAGTAGTATCATCGCACGTCCTGTGACATGATCTGAGTTGTCTACACTCCAGTCTTGGTGATGTACAGATACTGTATTGAACGGTACAGGGATCAATAGCAATACCTGAAAAATCTGAAAGCCAATCAGAGCAGTATCACAATCGTCTACGCCAGTATCGATTTCTTTGTTAGCGTTGATATGACGGTTTTTGTTTGTATTATCGTTTGTCTTGCAGATACGATATAGATACCAATACCAGCATACCAAGAAATTGCATCAGCACAAGATCTTCAAATAAAAGATCTCATACCTCTCCATCGTCTCCATAGTATCATCTCTCGCTAGATATATCGTATTCATGATTGTTTGAGATTGAATTGGTGGTGCGCCAAAAGGCTTGTTTTACTATCAAAAGACATAGCTGTGAATTCAAACAGATGTAAAACAAAAACCCCAGCGCTAGCGCTGGGGTTTTGTATGATATACATGTTTGAGTATGACAATCATGTCTCTTTTCTCTAATATCGTCGTTATTATCTATTATTATTCGTTAGCTAAGATTTCAGCAAGTCCTTTGTTCAAATACATTACTACAGGATGAGATTCGAGTTTCCCTTTTTTGGTCATTCTATCCAATCTAGCAATGAATGCTCTGAGTTTGTTCTTATTCATAGATTTGAACATATTGAGTACATTGTCTACTCTTGATTTGCTCGCAACATCGATCATACCAGTAGAGACAGTACCAGTGTTCATGACGCCAGTAGATGTGTTTCCAGTCATAGTAGTACCAGTAGTAGTAGTTCCCGTAGTGACAGTACCAGTATTTGCTGCACCTGTG
>JBGTAD010000155.1:0-3286 GCA_041750055.1 Candidatus Absconditabacterales bacterium
TCACAAAACGGTCCGCCTGTCGGCGGACTGTTTAGTTAGCGAGTTGGACAGCAATGAAAATAAATATAAAATATGGCAACAGGAGAAAAAATTCTAATTACCGTCATTGATGAAAGAGGAAAAGAAAAAGAAACTACAAAAACTAAAGTTTCAGAGAAAGACTGGTACAAGTGCTTTTGTAGAGACATTATAATCCAGAAACTAGCTGGAGAAAACGAAATCTCAATAAATGGAAAAAGCTCTCGAATCGATTGGAGTAAAGATAAAAAAATTGTTATCATAATATATTCAAAACAGTTCATTACAATATGTTTTGAATGAACAACAAAAAAAACCATGAAATATCTTTCGTGGTTTTTTTCTTCCCAAAAAACACCAAACAAACAATCATATCATTCAGATTTGACAAATATTGTTTTATAAATAATATTGATTCATGATCACATAGGTTTTCAACCGTTTAGCATGTATTCTCTAGCATGGAACCCAACTCTCAACATTCACCCCAAGCAAACTATCTCCTCAGCACGGACTCTCTGTCTGGATTTTGATTAGATCTGATTTTTGATGTAGCAAAGAGCGCAGGATTTGACGGTATTGACCTAGCACTGTGGAAAATCTTCGATGCTCGAAACGTCGACTACGTCAAAAAACTCTCAGCAAATCACAACCTCCCCGTCAGAGTCATCCAGACTTCTGCATCGCTCAATGCCAAAGAAATGAACCAAGCACTCGATCTATGTGTCGCGACAGGAGCAGACACGATCGCTATCAATGCACCGAGTTTCTTCGATTTCAAAGCGTACAACTATATCTCCGAAGTCATCAAAACCCTGATCAAAGAAAACCCTACGATCAAATTCTCTATCATCAACCCACCCAATTCGAGTTTTATGATGTTACCTATTCCACAATACCGTTATACCAACCCGGTAGAGATTATCAAACAAGAAGGGGCGTATCTGGCTCTAGATATTGTCAATATCTCAGAAGAATCTCTCGAAGGAGAATTTCTCAGGAAAATCAACAACTTCATTCCACATCTCTCGACCATCTATCTATCTGACAAAAACAAACAAGGAATCTGACACCTCATCCCTGGAGAGTGAGATCTCAAACTCGTCAGCTTTCTCAAGAAACTACACCAAAACAACTACCAAAGCAATATCTCTCTCAAGATCACGATCGATAAAAAAGACCTCGCTGATCCCGAAAAAGTCACACAAATCCTCAAAAAATCTAAAACATTCTTTGATGAAAACTTTCAGTCGTAAGAAGAAAGAGATTATCATGATATTCACTGACTAAACTGATATGCAAACTCAGCCGACTCCCATCTATTATGATCAATATTTAATCTTGATCCGTAGCTTGAGCTGACAAAGCTTGTTGTATTTCTATATGAGATAAACGTACCCACTCTTTTTGTCAGTTGTTGCGTGTTACTAATTTCCCTATGCCGTATTGATGAATAAGACTCGATCAAAGCATAAGCATACGATTGGTATGCTGTACGATTGTAGGATCAGATACATTATCCAGTAATGTCTGTAAATCTTTCGTTTCTTGATCATCCAGATCGTCTCACCTATATGATAGGACATATTTCAATACTCTTGATATCTTAGGTTGATTCAATAGTCGATACTTAATACGACCATTACAAATGCATAGACGATTATGAGTAATAATAGGATGATCCTCGTTATTCAATCATTCAGGAAAATCATACTCAGTAACAGGCTTATCATATATATATGATATTTGATGAGTTTTAATATAATTGCGGTATGTTTTAAGAGCTTGTTGATAGTCAGAATCATAAACACTTTTTTCTTTATTATAAAGTATTTTTTCTTCAGATTTTTTTTTGCCTATGGTAAAGAGTTTTTCTATACTATTGCAAGCAGCCACAATAGAGATGCGAAAAGATTGTAATTGTTCCTCCGTTAGTGTAGATTGCATGTCTCTTTTTAAATTCGACCTCATTGATATTTCAACTTCTTTTGAACGTGCATCTTGTAGACCCCTGACAAAGGACGAATAATAGTATCATAATCAACCCTCAAAATCTGTAAGATCACGTATACAAATAGCAGTATCTTGTGGGAAGTGAGGCATAGTTCACAATGTTGTCAAAATCGTTTGAATCTTGGACATATGTAATACGATTTTGTCACTATGATTATATTTACGAGTTTTTTCTTGTTCTTTTTCTTTCTCAGTCTTTCACTCAGCATGAGATGTATTAGAGAAAGGATGATGATTATCCGCAAAGTTATACCAGCTTCATTCTCACAAATATTTTATACGCTCTTCGGGAGTTGGTGTGTAAGTAAATACTCTTTTGATAAGTCTTCCTGTATTTGCCTTTCCCAAACCTTTCAAAAACAACTCGATATGCTCTTGGGTTATATAAGCGGATTTCTTCTCAGGTCTTTGCCTGTCAAGATCACCCGAATCCGTTGAACCTACGGTATTTTTCATTTATTGCAGACACATATACATAAAAGATATACCCCGCATCATAATACAAAACGCCCTCTTTTTCAATACTAATTAACAACAATTTATTTGATAACGACTGACATTTTTGTCAAATCATTGTCACAAAATCCTTATTCATACGTTATACTATATGAAGCATTAAAGACTTCGTTTTATATATTTTTATAACTCGTACTAACCATGAATAACTTAAAAGAAAAAAACAAGATTGAGAAATTAATAGATTTACGTAGAAAGATTGATGATACAGATAATCTTGAACAAATGGAAACATATAGGACATTGGTACAATGAATAATTGGGAATGATTTAATATGAGCTATCTTAGAAGGAACCCACAAACCTATTGTAAATGCTTTAGAACCAGAAAACAGAAAACAACAAAAACTAGAAAATCTTGAAAAAGAGCTAAAAAACACTAAAAATCAAATAATACAAGTAATAGATAGTCAATTAAAAATAGAAATGATGTCTGAATATCTTAATAGAACAGTTGATTCCGAAATAGAAAAAGAATTACAAGAAGAATTAAAAGAAGAACGAAAGAAAAACGAAAATAAATAATATAATCGTAAATAAACACCAAAATCTGACCTCTCAACCCGGTCAGGTTTTTTTGTTCTTTCAATATCTTGTGAATTCTCCATGTTGATTTCTCCCATCCACTTCACTACACCATAATAAGATTTCAACTTATAGCTTTCAATTTTTTTCATGTCCTCTATTCGCAATTTTTGTATCATCGCACATATCGACCACGGCAAATCTACCCTCGCAG
>JBGTAD010000156.1:0-8508 GCA_041750055.1 Candidatus Absconditabacterales bacterium
TCTTGGTTTTTGACCTATTTGAGTTGGACAGCAATGATATATTTCCTATTGTATGAATAGTAACAGGACAATTTGATTTACAAAAAAAATCATGAAATACGGTGTATGAGGAAGATATATTCACAAAAGATGAAATTACAAAAACATTATACAACCATGGTGGATATATTATTAATCCCACAAATAATGAAGTCATACAGATGAGTTCTATAGATACTGATAACAATACTAGTGATAAACATATACCATCACAGTTACCATCATTAACAGAAGTGATGATTATTATATTGAAGCATATTACAAGCAAAAGAATTTGAACAAACAAAATCTACCTGTATACAAACAACAACCCCATCTTAATCTCATCATAACTGACCTCTCCATCCAAATAGTCAAAGATTGCTTTTAGTCTAATTTTTCATTGTTCGTCCGCATAATCTGGATTGTTTCCTAGATCTTGAATTGCCTTACGGATACGCGAGAGCGTTTTTGCATCCGGTTTAAATTGTTTCAAAGAGACGTCTGGATACAGTGCATGAATCTTGAATACATGTTGCATGATAGTACTGATTGCGAGTCCACGATCCTGAGCGATGTCTTTCAAGTTTTTTCCTTGTTTGATCAGATCCAAGGTTTGATTAAGCGAATCTCATTTGGGAGCTTTGGGTTTGCGAATACGAGCTGTCGATTCGGTCAGCTTTTTTTCTTTTGGGATGAGTTCTGTGACGTATTTCCCACCTAATACCTCGATAAAACGCTCATGAATCTGTATAAAAAGTTCATCAGAAATCTGACTATATTGCTCGAACATGAGTTGAGATTGTTCTCAAAAGTACCTATCGGCTCTGATGACAAGTGGATGAGCCTGTAGACCCTGCTCATTGAGACCTAGTAGATGCAGTCCATCCAGCGACTTGATCCTGGAGAGCGCTACATAAGCTTGACCAGGCTCGAAGACTTTGGACAGATCAATCTCAGCGGCATCAAGTGTCATACCTTGTGATTTGTGTACGGTGATCGCTCGAGCGAGTTTGAGAGGTATTTGTTTGACACTAGCGACAATTTCATCAGCCTGTTCTATGGACCAAAGCTCTGGTTCGACTTTGATTTGTTGTCCTCCAGCGATTTGTACGAGTGGATACTCATTACTCTTATCAAAACCTACCACAAAACCAGTGGTTCCATTCATATATCCTTTGGTAGGATTGTTTTTGACAAAAATTACCTGAGCTCATTCTTTGAGTGATAGGAGCTGGGGAGCGAGCATAGATTTGGTCAGTCACGCTACGAGTACCGCATCACCTGATCCACTGGCTGTATAGTTCATCATATCACTTGGTAGCTCCAACAGTTTTTCCATATTGATGCGATCGACATCGATATTGTGAGTATATAATTTGACTGGATTAGCATGTTTCAGTGGTTGATGGAGTCTGGTCTTGAGTTGGGTCAGACTTTTTTCTTCACTTTGACCTTTTCTGAGTTGATTGAGGATCGTGAGAAAATCTCAGGCTCACTGTCTATACTGAGTACTCAGATAGCACATCACCAGATCTGCATGTTTCCAAGCCTGAGCAGCGAAGGCGAATCTCTTAGTCGATTCAGATCCATCGGGAAGTAGCCCCATCACAGGTGGCAACTGAAAAAAATCTCCCACGAAGATCGCCTGCATACCGCCAAATGGACGACCATCTCTCCTGATCATCTGTGTGACTTGATCGACCATGTCGATAGTATGAGCGCTCAACATAGAGATTTCATCAATAATGAGAACTTTTGCTTTGTTGATTTGTTTATGAAGACGTTCTTTTTGGGAGATGAGCTCTAAGTCACGATGAGTGAGTGATTCCTTGATCCCAATCCCAGCTCGAGAATGGATCGTCACTCAGCCGATATGTGTAGCCGCAATACCTGTCGAAGCAGTGATCGCTACTTCGATATTACAGGACCACAGCCATTGGATATATTGATTGATGACGTATGTTTTCCCGCTTCCTGCTTGTCCTGTCAAGAATACGTTTCTTCCTGATTTGAGAATATTGAGAGCGAGAGATTGATTCATAACAGCCTATAACAAAAACTAGAATACCCGATCAAGGATGAGTTACTCATCCATAAATACTCATGATTTGCATTGCAAGTCTTATTTTAAGATTTGTTGTCTGTGGGTAGCAGAAGAAGAGAGTAACACAACAGAAATCACTCCTAACAAGATAGCGAATACGATACCAGAGACTGTATTGGAAATGGAAAATCCTGGCACGAGACTATCAGTCAACAATACCATCAAGAATCCGATAATCGCAGACATCAACCCAACCGTCACGAAATTGATAGGAAAGGTCAATACACGTAGCACAGCACCGAGTGTCGCGTTGAGTACGCCTAGGATAATAGCTACCAAGAGTGCGGAGACAAATCCATCCACCACCACACCAGGGGTCACATAGGCGGCTATCAACACAGCAATAGCGGAAATAAGTACAGTAAGAAGGTAATTCATGCGAACAATGGGAAAAAAATAAAACCTCATTGTGCGCGATTCCCATCTAAAAAAGAACAATCACATCATCAGTATGTACTAAGATAGAGTGATTGCAATACAACATCATCAAAATCAAACAGACATACTCATAAATAGTATGAGAATATTGAGCGAGAGAGATTGATTCGTAAAAAATATACAAAAAATGAAAAGCTGACCAATAAAATATTATGCCTTCACAAAATAGTGCTCAAGATACTCTGCGACTTGATCAGAGTTTACATCATCTGATATATACCCAATATACTGGTCTGGTCTTACTAAAATAATTAATGCAGAACGTACTCACAAAGTTCGGACGATCGGATCAGTGGCATACGTTGTGAGACATATAGTTGTATCTTTATCTACAAATCAGGTCTTTCCTTGAAAATAAAGATTTTGGGTGAGAGGATTTTAAAAGCCCCTAAAATTTGCAAAATAATTTTTTTCTGGTTATAATATATGTAGATAAATATTTATATTTTTAACATCACAAAAATGCAAAAAAATAACATTATTGAATGAAATACAGAGAGTTGAAATAATGATCAAAAAAGTAGAAGTATAATTACAACCACTGCGGAATCAAACATATGAGATACTCTAGAAACAAAAGAATTAAAAGAGCAAGAAGATAATCTACTGCTTAGTATATTTAATATTCTAGAAAAAAGTGGTTATGACGAACATTCACCTATGCATATGGAGATGTATATGGGCAATTCAATAAGTATTGCTTTCTGTTGTTGAAGCATACCCACAGCTAAAAACAATTACACAAGTGCTTGTAGTTTATTAAACGAATTGCCAATAATTGAACTAGTTGAAGATAATGAAGGTGAAACTAAATTTATAACAAAATCATGAAAAAACATCGAAATCAGTTATAATGAATGAGATACATCTGTTTTTCTTGATTGAGATTTTACTGATAAAGCAATTAAAATTACACAAAATGAATATAATCGATTTGATCAATCAAGAGAAAGATACGAAGAAAAAGAAAAAAAAGAGTGATAGTATATATCAAGCTCTTTTCCTCATATACATACTCATATATGACGACCTACTCTGCTAGTGTCTGAGAGTCGTATTCAATCTCAATCCAAATTTCATTCGTCCTCATGACTGGTGGAGTCCAAGGATCATTATACTGAGCGACATAGCTCTCTCATATAGTCTTGATGCCTTTAGATTTGAGATGATCTAGTAGTTTGTTGCGATGAGTATCGATTCTCGATGCTGTAGTGTATCCGTCAAACACGATCACAGCTACAGTCTTGGCAGGGATAGGATGAATACGAACACGATCATTATTCGGGATGGGTAATGTCTCCAGCGTATACTGTGCAGGCATTACAAACGATACATCATATGATCAGGTCTTGGTCGATTGCGATAAGACCGGTGCTGTCATGGCAATAGTTTCAGAAGAAGGTGTCGATTTCTGAGACAAGACTGGCGCTGTCATTGCGACTTTATCACGACGTTTGTTATTCCCAAAAATGAAATTGGCCAATAGCCCAAATGCTTTGTTTGGAGCTTGAGATTCTGATGACGATACCGTGACGGTAGCATGTATCTGTGATTTCATATGACGAATCTCAATCATACCATCATTAGAAAGCAAATTAAAATCTGGTCTTTCTACACGACTTGCTAGTAGTCACCGTAGAAACCAGATACCCACTCATACAATACCTACAATAGCAATAATATATACGATTCTCATGCGAGTAGTGCTCAGATATATAAAACATTAGATATCTCCATTATTGATATAGTGGGACTATTTTTTGGTGAATATGATCATGCTTGCCTGCTATATCTAGTATCAGCTTTGCTATCGTTTTTCTAGAGATAGTGTCCAATATTGATGGGCGATATCTAGCAAACGGTCTTAAGGTATAAGGCTTAGCTTTTTGATCAGTCAATAACGGTGCTTTGATAATCGTCCGAGGGAGCGATGATTTGTTCAGCAATAATTCTTCGCGTTCTTTGTCATCAGCCACATCTCACAAAAAATACTCATATCCTCGATTCAGCGGTCGTGGAAGCTTGCGACCATGATGGGTACCCGCACTACTCATGACAATCAACTGTTGCACGTGCGCTGATGATCGATGATCGATAATAGTCTGGGTGGTCTGAGAATATAGATCAGTACCTCTACGATGCCAGAATGGTACCGACACAGCATGCACCAAGATATCGATAGCTTGCAAAAATTGATGCATATCTGCAGATACGGTCGCATCTCCTTGATAGATATGAATACGTGACTGATAATCAGATAGTTTGGATGCATTTCTCACGAGTGCATGTACTTCATGTCAGCGATGCAAAGCTTCGTGTATCACAGCACGTCCGGTATTCCCTCCTCCTCATAATATTCCAATGATCATCGTATATGATTTGTTATAAAACAACATAAGTATAGATGAAACGACTATATCTTCTATACGATGGATTGCAATAGTACTATGTCATGATCACTGACCATATTATTAAAAGAGTCATGATCACCAGAAAAAAATAAAAAGTTGACTGCTATGCATGTTAGTCCTGCTCCGTTATGTATAGATTTTTCATCAAAAACAATTCCTGATTCGGTTCTCATTGCATCAGTCTCGAAAAGAGTAGACTCCCAATATCAACATATCACAACTTTCTATAAAAATGCTGTGCAGTCAATCAAGCCTCAGTCGAAGTCATCACATAAGAATATCATGCATCGCTCATCATCTGCTCTCGGCGATTGACCGCTATCGTTCATCGTCATTTCCCTCTGTACTTCTCTCCTATGACCAGATGATCCATAAAAGGGATCTTCTCCCAAAAATACGAAAACCTCAAACATCATATAGGAATATCATCTTGTTTAATAATCAGTATCTCAGCATGAGTGATCTTTTTTTGTAGTTTTTCGTACGGCAAGTCATCTATCGTCACGAGATAGTTTATATCTGTATGATTTGCTAGAGAGATGGTAATCGCTGTGGTATTCATACAAAGAAAGAAAAAGATAAAAAGCTGACTGCTATGGATGCTAGGATTACTCCGTTATGTACGGATTTTTTTGTGATGAGATCATGTTCCAATTATATGTTCGAGGACCTATCCTCGATGATGATCGTATCAACTCCCTAGCGAGAATGAGAAGAGAGATATTCCTATATAAGAAAAAAGTAAAAATGATTCCAAAAGAAGGAATCATTCTTAATAGCTACAATATTTTGATCAGATTTGGTTTTTTGTTTTAAAAATATCACCACGATTATTTCTGTAGTGTTTGTAATACTTCTAGCATATTAGCAAATGCTTTTTCTCTTGCTTCTTTGTTTGGCTCACTTGCATCAGGGTTGAGTGCATTTCTCATGAAAGCATGTCATGCTCCAGAGTACATTTCGTACATGAATGGTTTATTAAATTGTTTCATGAATTCTTCTGTTGCGGGGATTGTTGCATTGATTCTTGCATCATCTCATCCGTAATACGCTGTCACTGGGGCAGTGATACTCGCAAAGAGTGATCCATCTTCTGGTGCAGATCCATAGAAGACAAACGCATGATCTAGTCATGTACTCGCTGTCGCATAACGGAACGATTGCGAACCTCCCCAACAGAATCCTGCTGATACCAGTTTCCCATTTGATGCTTTGATCGTGTCTGCATAGATCTCGACTGCTTTGAGATCAGACATGACATTTTCTGGTTGTAAGGTATACAACGCCTTAGTCGCTTCATCTTCAGTAGCGAAGTCACTGGTTTTCTTGTATTGATCAGAATAACTAGATAACAAATCAGGTGCAATAGCGATGTATCACTGTGCAGCGATATCGTCAGCCATTTGGCGAGCCCAATCATTGAGTCCTTTGTTTTCATGAATCACCAAGACGACAGGTGCTGGTTCCTTGACTTCAGGATATACCACTCGTGCATAGATTGTTTTTCCACTATTATCGATTTCTACTCGCTCTTGATGACGTGGCGAATCCTTGATTCATGTCGATGACATCTTATCTCATGTATGATCCATATGCATTGCTGCTTCGCCGGTCATAGCGGGTTGGACAGTTTGTTCTGATGGTTGTGGTGCACATCATGCTAATAATACGGCACATGAGAGGATTGCAATACGAGAGAAATATTTCATAAGAATAGAGAAATAAGATAAAACATCTAACAACCATATACTTTTTGTGATAAGAAAAAACAAGGGGGTCTTTATCTTTCACAAATCACCACACACAAATTCCAAAAAAAATAAAATCTGACGGAGATGGAGGGTGAGTGATTGTACACGCAGTGAGTGCAGTATTTACGACACGAGAAGTCCTCCACAGTGAGGGGAGTTGAGCTAATACTCCATTTGCATCACTCATAGTACTTTGATTCCAGTATATTTATTTGATCAAACAGTTTTATTACTAAATAAATCATTGATTTCACTAGGTACATCCATTGACGATATTTGCTCTAATTTCTCCTTCTTTTTCTCTCGATTCTTATCTATACCATCTCATTTAGGCTCCATATATACGATAGTCACGTCGGTCACATCTTGCTTATTGATAAACCAAAACAAGAAGTCAGAATAGAAATTTGCAAACTCACCATCGATATTCTCATATCTCAATGCTACTCATTTTTTACCAACTAAATTTCTCAAATAGAAAATATTATATGTATCTGAAATATTTTTATTATTACTAATTCTTGATAATATGTTTTCTATTTTTTGTTCTTCATTTTTATTTACATTGAGATCAGATGGGGAAAATGATGGCATCCTTACTTGCACATCAGCATCTTCTAGATCATGCAGATAGAATTTATCTCTCTTTGATGGAAGGTAATATAGTCTCTCATAAAGATGGCGATCGGATTGTTTTTGAATAAACATATCTTTGATGATGTTTTGTTGATCTGTAGTGAGATCTTCATAATTTTTTTCTACATTAAGTTTTGCTGAATCTCAGAAAAATAATTTCACGAGATCCTTATCTTCTTTTTTATGAAGAGTAAATTCAAGACGAATATCATCAATTAGATGACTAGTTGTAAGATGTTTTACTTCTGTATGTACAGATTTAAATTTATAGTTTCTTATTCTATTTCCAATACTACTAAAAATCTGTTCCAAGTGTTCGATAAAAAACCACATGACTTTATGTTGTGCATTCAAATCAAACATATGATTTATATTTTCTAATGAAGAAGAAAATTTATCTGTGACAATAACCATAGATCAAATATGTTGAGATACTAGCTCTATATCTTTAGCTTGTATACTAAACATAGCAATTGATTTTAATATTTTCTGGACAAGCCTTGATACATTATCTGATCCAAATACTTCATTATATGTTTTATTATACGTATCTTTCGACAAGATATTTGCTGTCGTTACTCTTCATCATTCTAGATGTTTCATAGTAACCTCAGAGACAAGCACATATTGTCATTTTAATACTCACATAGTTTTTTTTGTGTCTTTTTCTTTATCATAATACAAAAATCATAATTTTCATCATATCAACTCAACAGATAGTTCTTCAATTTCTATATGTTCTTCTTCTCATTCATCTAATGTCTCATCCAATAGAGGAAATTGTTGTGCAAACAATTTAGCAACCTTACTATCATCCATAGCATCTATCTGATGGCTTCACAAATAGTCAATAAATGATTTTGCATATTCTCTCTTTTTGATAATAGCTACTTTATATTGATCTCATGCTAATGCTTCAATAAACTTCTCAAATTCATCAATATCGTACCCAAACAAACATATCTGTTCTAGTGGCTGTAATTTACTATTTTTTAAAGATTTGTTAGAATAATTGAGATGTCTAAATCCATCTCCATTGATACCATACAATCTCAGTCATCTACCTAAGATTTGAGTAGCAATAACTGTCGATGATCATCACATTTTGAAAAGCAAAATAGTGGAAGGCCTCTTACTATCCCATCAT
>JBGTAD010000157.1:0-4971 GCA_041750055.1 Candidatus Absconditabacterales bacterium
CAAAGAAATACATGAATGGGATCAAAGAATACACCAAAAGACATTTCTGATGCTTTGTAGTTTGATAATAGGTAAGAGCTAGATACTCTACGTTACACCTTTTCGTATATTCATTCTCGTCTCCAAACACAATTGTTTGGAGGCCTTTTTTAAAACCAAAAAAAGACTGACACTGATTGACATGGTGCGTGATGACTTTGTACAGCATAGTCGAAATTTTCTCTACTGAGCAATCTCTCCAAAAAAGAACAATTCAGAAATATATCATTAGTGTGGTTGCCTTGTGTCTATTGAAAGATCATGATCATGGAGAAAGTTCGATAATTGCTGACGGCGTTGATCAAAGTCGCTCTGGATAGATTCGTAGTCGTGCCTCGAATCGAGCATCTATGATGGAAGATGTATCTCAAGCTCTTGAAAACATTCAAGAACGTGTTAGCGCTGATTCAAGTCATTATTGTATTACAAGTAGCTTGTAAGCAGACTAAATTCCAAGAACAAGATGTCGAATCTATTCTGACTCGCTCCTTGAGTATTCTCAAAAAGAAATAGTAAATCTGACACCAAAAATCCTTACCTATCCCGCATGAAATTCATGATAGCTGGAGAGCTAGGGCTGTTTAAAAAAACTTCAAAATTTGGATTGTTTTGTATCATTGTCTGTTCAAATATCATCAGAAAATTCTGATGGAAAGGAAACGAGGTCTAAATCGACAACATATTCTTTACAAGCCAAGATGTTTTTTTCAACAACAATCATTTGGTAGGCATATAAATAACAAATAAATAATTGACATGCAATTGTTAATGTGTATAATGCAATGGATTTTACTTAAGTAAAAATTCATAAATGAAAGAACACATGAATAATAAGCAGTCTACAACACAGATTTTAAAAAACTCAGATATATCCTTGGAAATAAAATATATTGATAAAACAACGGGGAAAGAACTATGGAAATCTTATTCATGAGAAGATATTGCAAAAATCATTCCGCTAAATATATTACAACCACTTATTGATCAGCTAACAACGCTCCATAAATTATGCGGTATACCCCCAAAAGTAGATGCTCCTGCTTTGATATATTTTTATAAAGCTCATAAAGATCGATTATTGTCAGGCAATGAGCCTACAGATTTAAGCTTTTTGACAAAACATATTTCCATTACACTTGATGAATTGAGCCTATATAGGATTGATCAATCATTGCTACCTAACATAGTCAAAAATGATCCTGAGACAGTAAATCTCATTAGTGTTCTTGCAAAATTTGGTCGTCAAATACCATTATGATATCTATATCATAATTATCAGACATTACCCAGAGACTTACTTCCTGAAGAATTTGATAATGAAAAATGTCGTAACATTTGACTTCTTGTATGACACAAAGAATGACGCAAAGAATGACCTCTCAGCAATGGCTCATCGCTAATACAACTGTATCGTATGTTGTCAACTGGTGACAAGATCGATAAATTACGTATCATACAAGATCTTATAAAAAAATATTGAAATGAAGAAAAATACTTCAATAATCTTAATGACATCAAGAACGTTTTGTGATTTATTGATATTCTGTCTGTATCACAGCTATCTGCTATAGATGAGATTATAACTGAGCAAAAACTTACCAAGGGACAAGATGTTTTTATGGCAATTATTAGGTATGTTAACGATAATCCTATGTTGGTTGTAGAGAAGGCGTATGGTATTACAATACCACAAATATTAAAAGACTCTGTGAAGAAATCGACGATTGAATATCACAAAAACCAATTAGAAAACAATCCCAAATCTGACGATTTATATCGTGAGAATATAGAAAATAGCGCAGATTTATTAGAAGAAATAAACAATTATATAAATACTCAGAAAGATCTTGGTAGCATACAACTCATAGATCTCATCAATATGTTCACACCAGATTTACTCACATTAGCTCCTTCATTACAACGATCGTATATCAAATGATTGTGAGAGTATCTTAAAAAAAAGAAACAAGTTGATACGCTTATACAAGAGATTAACTCTAATATTAGAAAAAAAGAATCATTCATACGTGAAGAATTGCGTGGGAAATGATTGTTACTAGAATCTTTTTTTAGAGAGAATATGTTAGAGATCACACAGAATCATTTTTCTTTTGTTGTAGAATGTAAGAATACTTCTAATATCTCGCTCACGTATTGCTCATCGACTTTGATTAATGCAATTGCTGAGCAGAATACCCCTCTAATATATGAAGATTGATCACCATATATATGAAATCTAGATCATGAAAATCATCAAAAGCTCATAAAAGAAGAATTGTGTATATCTGCTCAAAACATTAATATGTTTATATATAATATGATATATAACACGAAATATAATACGATGTATAATTGACATCCTTACTGACCTACAGATTGTTCGTGATTTCACTATATGTCTCCTGGGTGAATGTCAATTGTTGTAATGAGACCAACATTGGTAATAGATAACAAACCCATCGAAAACCCTGAAGAAATAAAGAAACGAAACGAAATCATCCTCATACACGAAAAAAGACACGCACTCAATAATATCATATTTAGAGAAAATGTCTATCAGTGATGACATTCATTACTACCCAAAGAGTATTCCAGATATGATGATAGATTGAAGACAGGAATTCAGAGGGGAAAAGATGAAATTATTGCGTATTTAGCTAGTGGAGCATCTATAGAAAACATAAAAACATGATTATTAGAACAACATTGAGCTTACGATTATTATGATGAGAGCTCAGAGGAAATTGATGATAAGCTAATATACCAAAAAATACGAGATATTCACTCTCAAAGAGTATGATCAATGATTGCAGATGCAAATAAACTACTACATCTAATAGATAAAGATCCATCATATACCAAAGAAAAAATCCTAAATATATTATCCATTACTCCATGGTACAAATGGGGAAAACTAGTATCTAGCTACCAAAAATCTTTTAATCTCTAAAAAACAATACTCATGAGATCTCTCAATACTACTAATTCAGAAAAATCTCAAAACCTAGTACCAGAAACAGTCTGAGAAAAAATCAATGAAGCACGTAATAAATATCCTGAATTATCCTGGCTACCAATGGGAGGTGCACATCCAAACCGTATTAGAAGGTTGGTAACACAACATCTACTTACAATTAAAGATTCATCTGCTAAAAAAACCCTATTGGAAATATCTGAATTTCTTAAATGAGAGAGATCCTGATTTGATGAATTGATTGATAACGAACAACAAGAACTATGAACAGCACTTACAAATCCTGAAGCGATTAAAAATCCTTATGCTAGTATGGATCGTGGTGATATCGCTCGTGCGATTAATAATCAACAAATGAAGTTGGCTCCAGAGCAGATGGATATGGCAGTAGATGCATTGGTTTGACAAGCTCAAGATCCAGAAATGCCTTTGACTGCATATTATCTTGTGCTAGATCAAGAAGAAAAATGATATGCTTTTTCAAAAGAGCAAGTTGATAAATTGATTACTATTTTTGAAATTAATGAAACAGACCCCAAAAATTATATATCCATTGGGTATCTTGTGGAAGATTGTCATCAAAATCTAAGTAAAGAACAAATAGATAGTCTGCTAAAGAGATTAAAAGCACTTGAAACACCAGAAAATCTTCAACAAATCGGTCGAATCTGGGATTCCATCGCGAAAAAAGGTATTTAAGACCTCCCCACTACCATCCTCTCACTCATCGGCTGAGTCTGTACGACAGACTGTATCCTTATCGTCTGATAGGATGCGGCTTGCTCATCCTCAAGACGTACGATACGCTCGATAATATCCTCAAATGCTTTACCTCTCATGTATAGATCATGTAGAGGTGATTTTGGTTTGCCTCCTGGAGAGAACAGAACTGTCTCGTAGCCGTATTCCTGTACTTTGTGCAGAGCGGTCATGACTGCATCCTGTAGTGTCGGAGCACAGTGATAAGGCACTCCTCGCTGGTCACAATACTCAGCCAGTGCTGTTGGACAGCTACTATGCAGGATGACTACTGCGACACGGTCACGATAGACCTGTTCCAACATGAGCATTTCAGATGCGTTCATAGATCCCATCGCTATCAATACGACGGGCTGAGGAACACTCTGGAGAGCTTTGACTTGGTCATGAGGCTCTTGGGAGATATTATCGTCATAGATCGTAGCTCCGTACAGTGTCGCGAGTGGGATGAGATGGTGTCTGAGCGGTTTGAGGCTGGAGACTGCATGCTGGAGAGCGTCTGGACGTACAGAGATATCCATATCTGCGATAATACGCTGAGCTACGATGAGAGCGGCTGATAGGTTGCATGCATTGTGAGATCCACGCAGCTGAGTATGACTGAGATCATACTGTGAATCACTAATCTTGATCTTGGAGCGTAGAGCGCTAGGTATGTGTACGGATGCGTCTTGGTCTGTGACGATCATCCTCCTGGTGTGATCCATATAGCGTAGCTTGATCTCTTCTAGATGTGACTGTGTGACGAATCAGTCTAGCAATCCGCCCTGAGATGTCGTCCAGATACTATAGTCAAACCATCGATCATGTAAGTCTTCAAGCATCATTCACGAACATTCTACCACCAAGATATGTTCTTGGTCAGTTTTATGGTTTTTTTTGATGGTAGCAAAAACCTCTCACACAGACTGTCTCATATACCCACAATGCCAAACATCTGAATCCAGATCGAGTTTGGAGAGTAATTGAGAAAGAAGTCGAGAGGTCGTAGATTTGCCTTTGGTCCCAGCAATTCCGATCACCGTGAGGTTGCCCGTTCGTTCGTGACTATAACGGTACTGTCAGAGAAATTGTAACTCGGTATTGATCTTATCACGATAGCGTACGAAGATCTTGTGATCTTGTCCTATATACGGTGATACGACAATAATATCCGCTTTGTCCAATAGCTGTGTGTCAAATACTTCATCATCCTTCGT
>JBGTAD010000158.1:0-12264 GCA_041750055.1 Candidatus Absconditabacterales bacterium
CAAATGAGCTCAGGCAGACTACGCCAAAGCCTACGAACTCGATCCATCACTCAAAGAATAAGTCGCCGCTATATCTCAATTACCTCTCACCAATCTCTATCTACTTTCTTCTATACCATCACCCATGCACTCACATCGCACACTCCTACTCCTCGTATCCGTATCAGTCCTCCTCACAGGGTGTACGACTCAGATGAGAACAAGAACGAGATCTATAACGCCATCAGACCAACTGATGTCTGAATGGCAATTCGAACAAGGAAATAAAAAAAATAAACAGTGAGATTACACTGGTGCAATTTCTGATTATGATCAAGCTATTAGTATTGATCCTAATAATGCAAACGCTTACTATAATAGATGAAATGCAAAATCTGATCTCTGAAATTTCAAGGATGCTATCATAGACTTTGATAAAGCTATTACACTACAACCAGATGAAGCCGTATCTTATACGAATAGATGATATAACAAAATGAATATATGAGAGTTCGAGAGTGCTATACTCGACTACAACAAAGCTATCGCACTACAACCAGATGAAGCCGTATCTTATATGAATAGATGAAATAGCAAAATGAATATATGAGAGTTCGAAAGTGCTATCACCGACTTTGACCAAGCTATCAAACTTGATCCTAATGATGCTGATATTTACTACAATAGATGAAACACCAGAGTTCTTTTATGAGATCAAAAAGGTGCGATTTCTGATTATGATCTAGCGATTAAATTGGATTCAAGTGAAATAAGATTTTATTTCAATAGATGAAATAGCAAAAGAGAAATAAGAGATTTCAAAGGTGCTATACTTGACTACGACAAAATTATCAAGCTCAATCCTGATTATGTAGAAGCTTACAATAATAGATGAGTTACAAACGCTAAACAATGAAATTCCAAAGAGGCTATTCTAGATTTTGATCAATCTATCAAACTTGATCCTAATAATGCTAGAGCATACATAAATAGATGAGCCACAAAATCTGATCTATGAAATATCAAAGATGCTATTCTAGATTTCGACCAAGCCATCAACCTTGATCCTAATAACGCTGATGCGTACTATGGCAGGTGATTTACCAAAGAAGATCTCTGAGATACTACATGAGCTCAGGCAGACTATGCCAAAGCCTACGAGCTCGATCCATCACTCAAAGAGTAAATTATTATCAGACTACCTGACATTCGTGTCAGGTTTTTTATTTTTTATTACGATCCGCTATTCGTCATTCACTATTCGTCATTCGCTATTCATAATCCTTTATATTACAATTTCTTCATCACTTCACTCCAGATCACTCCAGCCGTATTATATCCGCTATCTCTCATAGGCTTGGCGTTGTAGTTGCCGACTCGTACACACACGGTATAGTCAGCCTTGCCTCCGCAGACTCGCCCATCCACGAAGTGTCTGGAGGTACCACTCTTGACATAGGTCCCCGGCAGATCAAATCGATTGTATTGCTCGAAGGACAGCAGACGATACGCATTGTATCACAGGATATATCTGACCATACGCACAGCATCATCATATCATGCCAGCAGATCCGCCACACCACGATCCGTCGCAAATCTCGACTCGCCACGATCTTGGAAAATAGTCCACATCAATGCAAAATCTAACACGGTCATTTCTTTGACTCCCAATGACAATGCGAGGCCGTATTGATTGGGATCGTCATTTCGATCTTCTGTCGTACCCACCGCACGCCCGATGGATCTGAGTCGCTGATACCCACGATCCAGTCAGATTTCATGGAGTACTTTGACTGCTGGGATATTGAGCGAGCTTCATAGAGCCTGCCCGATCGTGACCTTGCCATGATATTGCAGATCGAAGTTCTTGGGGGCATATCTCCCACCATTATCCAAGAAATATTCTACAGGACTATCCTCGATGATCGTGTCTTGATCTCGTCCCAGACGCTGGAGTGCATACAGATAAAAAAACGGCTTGATCGCACTACCGACCTGTCTGGCTCTCAGACAGCCGTTGACATAGGATCAGCCTCTACCATAGGGCTGGAGAAGATTCATGGTGCGGATCTTGGATCACTGCAGCACGATCACACAGGCATCACGTGCATCCTGAGACCACAGATAGTCACGATAGGTAGACAGGATAGACTGGACATCATCATACAGTCCCAGATCGAACGACGTCTGCACCGTCGTCATATCATCCACCCCAACACCTGGAGTCTGTGCAGAGACCAGATCAGCTACATAGTTGGCATACGCAGGCGCCCTCGTGCGTACATCAAATCCCAACTCTCATTCAAGTGATTGAAAATCTGACAACACATATCCTGAGACTCCCAATCATTGAGCCAGACCATATGCATACTGACTCAGACGTTTGCGTCCTGGAAACTTTGCCTTGGCCATCAGATACACCAGCTGTCAGCGAGATAGTCTCTCACAAGGCTGAGCATAAAAAATCTGACACGCACTACTCCATCCTCTTACTCACTGCCCGAATGTCAGATTATTGATATAATACAACAAAATCTCTGACTTGGAATAATGCACCGACAGATTGGGAGCTCGCCATAGTTCGTAGAGTTTCTGAGTCCAAGATCTAGAAAATCACTCACTCGAGAGTTTGATGACTTGCTGGTCGATGGTAGATCATCACTGAGTAGATCCAGACTGCGTCAGATTGGACCATGCTGCTCTCACGATGGCGCGCATATCAATACCTCGATGAGACATGAAGCGACGATCTTCTCTATAGACCAATCCACTCAAAACCAAGGCAGGAACTGTGTCCAAAGATTGATAATTCGTCTGTCTATCAGGATTTCTGATATCAGCAATGAGCTGACCATCGCGATCCAGTATCTTGAGTGATTGACGCTGTACCAACGGATACTGCACAAGCAGATGGGAGATCACTACCAAGAAGATGAACACTCACGACACTGCCAAAAAAACAACCACTATGCGAACTTGTGTATGCGTATCTCGATGCCGTCCCCCTTGAGAAAGGGGGAGAAAGGGGGATTTATCTACAGATATATTCTTAGAAGAAGAACTCCTATTACCGAACAACCACCTCCTCATACGAGAGATGGAGTGCATAGCATGTTTGAGCTTGTGGAGAATTGGCTTATTCATATCGCGATATAGTCAAAAGCTTATATAAAACAGAACATATGCTTTTGCTAACTAGCATGCGCCCACAATACTTCCTCATTTGATTTCGAAATTATTTGGATCTTATGCTATTTATTTACATCCTATCACAAATCAAGTCGGAAACCACTGTAAGCCAGTATTTTTCACTACTGATTCAAATTCTTCTCCAATAACACTCTAACAATCTCATCCTCTAAGAACATCGTAGTATTCAACACATCATAATGCGACCCTTGTGCGTTTGCAGGATTCCATACAGATGCAGTAGTCTCAGCTGTCCTGATCTGCCCAGATGATCAGTCTCATCACGGGAGTACTCACACACACGATCAGTCCACAACACGCACACTACCATCTCATATCAGTCGTTTTTGTATCTCAGGTGGACTCATGCCAATAATATCAGGAGTAGTAGTGACTAACTGCATGTCTAGTTTGTGAATACCTCGATGTAGCACACTATACTGCTTTGTAGATAGCGCTAGGTGACGAGCCTGAGTCTGACGTTCTCATATCAATGCTTGATACAAATCCTATACACATTGGACGATTTGATGACCACGTATAGGAGACTCTTGAGATACCTTACGATGCCTGATATCATAGACCGGATGAGAATAACACTCTACCAGCTTCTTATGTATCTGATACATACTATCAGAAAAACGCATAGGAGAGTATTCAACTGAAGTATCACAGATAGTCATATGAACATAGCAATCAGCCCAGATATTACTACTATGAGGAGGATAACATAAAACATCTCGCGTCAAATATCAACTCAGAGGTTTGACCAGATGAATGCGTATTCACAGATCTGCAGACGAATACGTGTACAGATCACATCAATGATGTTTAGGAGATTTGAGAAATCAATCATATCTCTGCAGTATGTCCAGAAGATCTTTGTTCATCTGATACTGCATTTGACTGATAGCATCTGACATACGAGACGAATCGCCTCATCTATGATGTAATAGCTGATGAGGATGGTTATTCATACCCATCTATAGGATTTTATGCAGTTTAAGTCAATATATTTTGCGTATACTCTGATATCATATCTGTACTAGTATATAGATTTGACAAATCTGACCTCTTCTCTATCATAGAGAGTATATACTGAACTGCCAAAGAAATCTGGTATAGTATTTCTTTGGATGATTCAGTTATGCAAAGCTAGTTGAGAAGCTTATGTTCCAAGCGGAGCGTAGGAATATCAGATTTCGAAAGAAGTTTGGTGTAAGATACTTTTATCATACTGCACCTATTGTCATGCAAAATACTCCAAAGGGAACTCCAGACCCTACCTCTACAAATCAAGAAGTTACATGAGCCGTCAGTAAGAAAATCACATCAGCACTCCAGGATGAAAAACTAAAAGAAAATGGCAAGAACATAACAAGTCTGATCGCAAGCGGTGATGTAAGGTTCCTAAAATCCGCTGCTCAGCTGTGTATATGAAAGCCGGATATCATCAAGTATATCGATCGAGAAAACGTCAATGATCCAAATACAGATACTACAAAATACCTCTTCGCCTGCGAGATGCTTCAGGCTCAAGAAAATGAAGAAGCAAAAAAGAACTTCATCAATTCACCATTATGCAGAAACATTACATTCATACATCTCGCCTGAACAGAACTGAAATCACTCTCTGGTAACATTTGACTCTTTACAAATCTAACAAAACTTTATCTACATCACAACCAGCTCACCTCACTCCCTCCTGAAATCTGAAAACTCGAAAATCTAACAGACCTATATCTTCGAGGCAACCAACTCACCTCTCTCCCTCCTGAAATCTGAAATCTTAGAAATCTTAACGTGCTAGATATCGCTATGAACAAACTCACCTCTATCCCTTCTAAAATCTCCAATATCACAAAGCTAAAAGAACTAAATATTTCAGTAAATCCACTCAATGAATGAGACGTCGAATATATCAAACAAGCACTACCAGATTGTCGGATTAGGCGGCGCTAACACCCCACCTAATCCACCTCAGCATAAGATATCCCCTCTCGCTGCTGAGTCAGCTGTACCTGGTCCAGCGCATACGATCCCACACTCACTCTCCTGAGCTCCTGGACAATGCCTCCTGTACCTAGCTGCTGTCCGAGTCGATACGCGATCGATCTGATATACGTCCCTGATCACACACTGATACGGCATGACACCACAGGAAATTGAACTCAAATCTGACTCACTTCATGGATACGCATCGTTCTCATTTCCTCCGTCATGACTCATTTCCTAGCGAGGTCATACAGTTTTTGGCCGTCTTTTTTCTTGGCGGAGAACGACGGCACCGGCAACATCGCCTCTGGCACGAGCGACCCCAATAGTCCAGGAATACGCTCGATGATCCCAGGTACGGCTCACGGATCTATCGTCACTGACTCGATCATCTCTCGAGCATCACGATCTCGTGTATCACTCACACGACTCAGATCAATCAGCACCTCATATGTCTTGTCCAGTCCCGTCAGACTCGTGAGACGCTTGGTATCAGGTCATACTCCGATCAGCATCACTCACGTCGCGAGCGGATCCAGAGTCCCTGCGTGTCAGATTTTGGTCCCTTTGGGAAACAATCTCTTGAGTCTACGAATCACATCGTAGCTACTCATTCATGTAGGCTTGTCAGCAAGGATCAACATATGTATATAATGATAAGAAAACAAAAATCTGACCAATCAATACGACCATTACTACTCATACCTCTCGTCGAATCAACCACAGCTGCAAGAAATCCAAAAAATACCTTGAAACGCATATTTTTTTTAATATCTGTTTATCAATTTTGTTGGTGTTTTAATTGTTGTTAGATTCTATGATACATACCTCTCATCCAGTCTATGTGAGAACCTTCAAGATCATTACCATTCTCCGCTTGGCGGATTGAGGGACATTTTTGGGTTATTGGACAGACATCATGATATCATAGCCCACGATACAATACACACCATCCTTCAATCCGCTACACAAACACTCGGACTGGAGGATTTTTTTTATTTTGTATATTACGATACCACTCATGACATTAATATATCAAAAAAAAGATGAAACATATAACGATCTCGTCAAATGAGTAGAAAGATCTGGACACTTTGGAAACTACTGACCAAGAGACCTCCTCCCAATAATACTATGAGCAACAGGAAATATGTATGATATAACTACAGGATGAGACAGCAACTATATACCCTTAGTGATCTGCTACAAATGACAAATCATCGAACTATTTGACTACGAAAAAAAGTCTGAATACAATTCTACACTGATACCATTCATACCCAAACCCGACTTATCAGCGCTCAAAAAGCATAATATCGATAAAGAATTATTGGAGATCATGGAAAATTCAATATGACTATGACATATGCGATATGAAATCAATCAATTCATCTCTCAAAAACTACAATTCAAGGGATCCTTCACGACATTTTCCAAAGAACTATCCAAAGAATCGTATAAAAAACTCTATGGTGATATTTTCAATACAATCATACAACACGCAGACCAAAAAGAACCAGGACTGTTATGAATGATCTTTAATAGATATATCATCGGATGAAAATCATACCCGTATATCAGCACATGAAACAATGGTGACTTGATATACTGACAAGACAGCAAAAAAATAACCGTAAAACAATCAGATATTATTGCTTCATTCTTCACACTAAGAGATTGAATATCAAATCAAACTACCGTGAAAGATAGAGAATTTAACAGTTGTAATATCGAAGGAATAACAATCTCTAACGAAATGAATACGCGGCTATCTAGCGTCATACTAGATGATAAAAATCAAATCATACAATCACCTCTCCATATTTGATGAGCTTCTATGCGAAACTACGCAAACAACAACAAAGCATATCAAAACTTTTTCAGCAAGATGCGAAGCATTGTCGAATCAAAAGATCTAACACCCAAAACACTAGGAATCATACCCGCTCATTTTTACAGATTCTTCGGAAGTGATCCTAAACACAATGAAATCATATGAGAAATCATACAAATAACAAATGATGTGAATGCCTATAAAAAGGAAAAAGGAGAGATTTTTAGGACAATCAAGGACCACAATATAGCGCATGAACAATCTACTCATATTAATCATCAAATCAAAAACGAATGAGAAAAACTCAACAAACGTTTTGAAGAGCTAAAGCACACTCGAACAACAAAGCATCTCTCTAAAACCCAAATCATGTGAGGAGATCTGCACGACCCAAAGATCAGCCAAATTGATATGTATGAAAATCATAAGAACAATCGAGAGTTACTCATGTCTCATGCACAGACAGCATGATCTCTCACACCCGAAGAAGCAAAACAACTCAGCAATCAGCGACGAAAAACATTTGATACAAAATAAATCTCTTTTTTAATTTATGACACATTGATTCATGTTAGGAGTTTTTGACAGCGGATTTTGAGGATTACAGACAGTAAAATACTTAGTATCTAGATTCCCTCATGAGGATGTTTTATTTTTAGCTGATAGCAAAAACGTACCCTATGGCAACAAATCAAAACAAGAACTCAAAAAGCTCACCATACAATGAATCAACTACCTGTTTCAACAAGGATGCAGTCATGTGATAATAGCTTGTAACACTGCTGCTGCATCTATTCACGAGCATTGGTTTGAAATAGACAAAGAAAAAAGATTGATATCCGTCACAAAATGCGGACTCAAAGAAGTCATCAAATATCATTACAAAAACATCGCAGTATTTTGTACACAAGCTACACATACGTTAGGAGTTTACGAAAAAATGTATACAGAACTATGATGATCTGAACAATTATATACAATATCCACGCCCGAACTGGTTCCTCTGATTGAATCACAACCTATCAATCGTAATCAAATCAAACATCATATCCAAGAATACACAAAGTACTTACATCCAAACACAGACTGTTTAATTCTATGATGTACACACTACCCTATTATTCTTGATATTATCTGGGAAATCCTCCCTCGACTAAAAATTATTGATCCCGGAAGAAATTCTATCTTTACTATATCTAAGAGACTAGAAGAAAAATGATGCAACAAAACTCATGGCCGTGGATCCATCAGCATAGAATGTACCTGATCAAAGAAAAAATTTTACGAAGGGTCCTGTCTTATTTTTCCAGAAATATCCTATAACCTGATCAAAGAGATATCTATATAGATTTTACTTTTTTGTGTTTACGTCCTACTATGATTATCGATCTACATCAAGACCTTATTCTCTCATACGAACATGATATCAACCAGTTCATCACATTTGATCCAACAGTGTATATCGATCATCACGATACCAACGCCTGATCGCTCAAAGACTATCAATCTCAATGAATATCAATGATTCGATGAGTCAGCCGACCATACATACTCCAAGGAGACCTTCGTGACAAAGCAAATAGAACCATCACATACACTCCAGAGAAACTCACTCAATATCTAGACCAATACAAACAACTTGCACAATATCCATGAATCAATCTAGTCTATAAATACGATGACATTAAATCTGACCAACTCAATATACTATTACACATCGAATGATTTGACAATGTGCAATCTCTTGATGATATCAAAAATGTGTATGATCAATGAGTCAGATCTATCGGATTTGTTCGAAATTTTGACAACAGTCTATGTACCTGCAACCTCAATACATCCTGACAATGACTTACTGCCTTATGAAGACAAGTAGTCGAATATATGGACAGATTATGAATGATAATAGATACCGCACATATGAGTCACCCATCAATAATGGACGTTGTATCAATCTCTAAAAAACCTATCATAAACTCTCACTCAAACATTCAAGCATTATATAATCATCCAAGAAACGTCCAGGACGAGTTTCTTGTAGCCCTAGAAAAAAACGGAGGCGTATTGTGATTATCTTTTTGTAAAAGCTTTATGACGAAAACATCTTCCTTAGATCTCGAACAATATTTTCAACAAATCGATTACGTAAGAAACATGATCGGAGATGAGCATATTGCTCTAGGAACAGATTATCACTGACTTACTCACGAAGATATCATTGATGGATACGACAAGATCAGTTCTCTCAATACATTTCATCAACTCATGATTGAGCGTTATGGTGAGCCGTTTAGTAATAAATTCTTATATACCAATGCTCAAAGAATCCTCTCAACACATCTATCATAGTAATTTGCAATATTCTCATACCATAAGCAAAACCTCTCTTTCATGAGAGTTTTTTTATACAAAACAATAATAACCCTCTCTACGCCGCTCTCCTGTTCAATCAATCAATGATAGAGCCAAATAAATCACGAGCTTGTGGTATCAGACTTTCTGAAACATTATTTGCCGCCTCTATTTTACCCGCTTCTACACGCGCAGCGATTTTCGCCTCAGACAATCAAGCATATACTGATCCAAGAGGTTTCGCGATAACTGTAGCTGTCTCGTGATGAGGATCGACATCTTCATGAAGATTATGACTATTTGTCACCTCATCTTTAAGTTTTTCTTCTGCTGTAACAAATCCTTCAAGCGCAAAATTCTTGTTGACTGATGCTTTGATACCCACAACTCCCAACTCAGCATCTTGAAGAGCCTCCTCTTGTTCTAAGGTCTTCTTTGCGTCGAGTTTTTCCTGCGCGACAGCCAATTGCTCTTGTCCAGCAATATCCTCCTTGTTCTGAGGAGATTTTGATAGTTCAAGCGACTGCTGTTCCAACTGCTCTGATGATTTCATGCCAAAGCGACAAAAAGTAAATAGTATATTCTAAGCTGTGTATCTTCTATATTATGCGTAATCCGTCATTCACAATGTATAATTCATAATTATGTATTATACAACTGCTTCACGATCTCATCCTGCAATACATCGAGTCCACGTTTTTGCAATCCAGATATGAACAAGGGATTCAAATCTGAAAACTCTTGCTGTAATGCTTGAATCTGTTCTGGTCAGAGTTGATCTGTTTTGTTGAAGATATACAGTTTGGTCTGATCTGCACCGATCTGATGCAAGATATCATCTACGACCTGTATCTTTTCACGAAAATGCTCATCTGATATATCTACCACATGTAGCAACAGCTGACTCTCAATACTATCTTCCAAGGTCGAACGAAACGCATCAATCAACTGCGGAGGCAAGTTACGGATGAATCCGATCGTATCATTGATCAAGATCTCCAGAGGTTTGTACGATGCTTTCATCCCCAATGACGGCAGAATTGCTGGATCTATGACCATCTTCCCGACAGCCGTCCCTAGCGTCGCAAAGAGCTTGTTCTGCACCAAGACTTGTTTTTTAGTCAGAGCTTTCATGAGACAGGATTTACCAGCGTTGGTATATCCCACGATACCGACAGTCAAGAGTTGTTTCCTGAGTCTACCTGCTCTATGGAGCGCTCTATTTTGTTCGTATTCTTTGAGTTTCTTACGGATATTGATTTGATGTGTCTTGAGATGACGACGCATGATCTCTGTATTGGTCTCTCCGATACCTGATGTCTTGCCTGAGCTACCTCACTGACGACTCATCTCCATTCCCATACCGAAGATCCTGGGACCCATATGTTTGATGGCTGCTAGTTCGATCTGGAGCTTAGCTTCTGCATTAGTCGCATGACGTTCAAAAATCTTCAAAATCATATCCACACGATCTCGACATTGTGGATGATCTCCATCTACCTTGATACCGCGAAGTCTTTGATTGATCGTATAGACTTGTTTGGGTTTGAGGATATTACCTACGATGAGGATGGGTATTTGTTCTTCTTTCATGATTTCCATCACTTCCTCTAGCTTCCCTTTACCCACATAGGTGAGGAAGTCAGGGTTTTCTCTTTGTTGGATTTTCTTATCTACGACAAGCCCCCCATAGGTACTCACGAGATTTTCGAGTTCTTCCATCCTGATCTCACATTCATGAGAGCTGGACTGTTTGGGTGCGACATCCAGCAGGATGACCCTCAGCGGCTGATGTGATGACTGTTGTGATGATGATGACATAGCAAACGACAAGATAAGTAATATATCCCATATCTACTGGTTGCATCGCCACAGTTCAAGTGAATCCATCACGAATGAATTCGAAGCGATAACAAACCAAACAATATATTAATATCGCATTTGACTGTCATAAGTTCAAGAACAGGTATCTTAAATCTGACAAAAAAAAGCTAGGAAAGATTCTCTCCTAGCACAACAACAACATTTTGAAAATTATTTTTTAGAGATTTTCGGATCTCGTATAAGTGGTCAATCCACCGCCAGTATGCGTACCATAGACATATCCGATACAAATATCCCATCCATTAGCTATTTGCTGACTATGGACGTATGTACCATAAGAATTACTAGGCGTCCCAGGCGAAGTTTTACGAACACCATCTACCAGGATATCATAGGTATAATACACACCTAATTGAGAAGCATTAGCATACGACCACCATGTATTGCTATTACAAGGCTTGACATAATAGTAGGTATAAATAGTCAACGTCTCAGCCGTAGTAAGGTAATTAGTATAATGGTCTATATATCCTTGCAATCTACTCGTAGGGAAGTTGCCACAATAATTTCCATACGCATTATTCGCAGCATCTCCACGATAACAACTTACGGCTTTCTCTGCGCTATTAGGTTGAGAATAGACATTCCAATCACTTCCTTCTAATACATATACGATATCAGCATGTTTCGTATCGTGATATACTTTACCAGCAATTTTAACGTATCCTCCTGGATTGAGTATTGTTGACATTGCCTTATCAGGATATTCACGCGAATATTCTGGATACTGGTATTTCACATCAGCATCAGATTTATAATTCTTTTCTGCTGTTCTTAGCGAAGAAAATTCCACACCGCGTTCCCATTCATCTTTTTTCTCGTCTTTAGAATTCATTAAATAACGCTGTATTTCAGCCGCATCTTTGAGCGAAGAGAAAGAGAGCATATCTCCATATTGTGTGTTTTTTTCAAGAGATACACCTCGATACAATTCGCCTCTTACGAGAGCTTCAGCATCATTTAATTCATCTAAAAAATGCGGATTATTACACGCATGGAAAACCAAGACACCTAATACCAATAAAAACGTT
>JBGTAD010000159.1:0-7259 GCA_041750055.1 Candidatus Absconditabacterales bacterium
GTATCAATTATCATAAAAATATCGCATTTCATTTCATCAACTCCTTATTAACTCACAAGAAAGTCATCTACTATCAGAAAGAGGAAACATATTTTTTTTCATATCAAAGAATGAGAGGATAATCTGTACGAGATGTTTGAAAAATACTTTTCTTGATATGATTTTCTAGTAATGGAAGATCAAAAGAGACATTTGTCTTAGGCAGAAAACTCATTTCAAAAGAAGGTTTTTTCTCAGAGAACTTTCTATTAAATAAATTTTTAAAATCATTGATTTGTGCTTCAAAAAGGAAATCTGACACATTAGAAATTGGATTTCAAGCTATTATTCTATGCAACGATTGAATCATATCGTTTTTTGATTTTTCTATTGCAAGCATAATAAGTTTTCTCATGTCATAACTATTATCTATAGGTTTAGATGCAGCTCATATAGTTCTATGATATATTTTTCACTGTGATAATTCACTTCCACAATCTTTTTTACACAAAATAGGTTCTTTATTAAACTCATGTATGAATATAATAATAATCTGTTTGTCCTCATAATTTTCTCTTATTACCTTAAAATCAATCATTGGATCGCTATATTCTTTTATCACATCAGATAATTTTGTTTGATCATACCTAACTATGTCTTTATCAACTCATTTACATTCTAAAGTCTTATCATCAAATCATATCAATAATCTTCATCATCATTTTGTGTTAGCCATAGCTAAAAAATCTTTCACAAAAGATGCTTTACCTGATGTTGAAAAATCAAACATTTCTTTAAAATCCAAATTTTGACTTTCTCACTGACTTATCCATGATTTAATTATATCAGAATTTATTTGATTATCTGTTAAATCCATAATATTTTCTTATAAATTAAATAAAAGGTTTTTTTCTACACTACCTTCACTCCCCTCAACTTCTCCATCACCTCCGCTGTCCTGATCAATGCAACCATGATCTACTTATAATATCTAGATAGATAATAAATTACATAATAATCAGCCGTTTTCCAGTAAATAGTTGAAATATCATCTGCTTTCACTACATCCATAGTAATCAGATTTTATTATCCTTGTCTTATCGATATCGACATATGACTCTCCTCGAACATCTCCAATCCAAGCTCAATAGCGAACAATTCGAAGCTGCTATTCATACCTCGACTAGTAGTCTGATCCTTGCAGGTGCAGGTAGTGGCAAGACCAGAGCACTGACCTACAAGATCAGCTACCTAATATATGGATGTGGGATCAACCCCTCTCGTATCATGGCCGTCACCTTTACCAACAAAGCAGCCAATGAAATGAAACAAAGGCTGATCGAGCTATGACATGAGATTGCTGATATCATGGAAGGACAGAGAATTCAGTCACTATCCGGACGAACCGCTACCAAACGAATCGGAACATTTCACGGGATCTTTCTCAAAATGCTCAAAGAAGAATTGGGAAATGCGAATATGTGATATACGAATAATTTCGGAGTATATGACGATGCTGAGAGTATGAGTATCATCAAAGACACCCTCAAACATCTCAAAATGGATCAAGATGTTGAACCAAGAGAAGCTAAATCTTTCATCTCCAAACTCAAAAATCAATGAGTCACAGCCGATAGATACAAAAACCAAGCAAACTCTAATTATGAAATCACGATGTTGATGATCTATCAACAATACGAAAAACGTCTCAAATCTTCCAATTCGTTAGATTTTGATGATCTTTTGTTGCTCCCCTGTCTGATTTGGTCCCACTACCCTGACGTCCTGACCAAGCGACAGAAAATGTTCGACTATGTGCTTGTCGATGAGGCGCAAGATACCAACCGGATACAATTCGAACTCATGAAACAACTCACCAGACCCAATGGCAATGTGACCTTCATCGGAGACGATTTCCAAAGTATCTACCGTCGACGTGGCGCGATGATGGAAAATTTCCTCAATGTCAAAGCTATCTGGCCTGATATTGAGATCTTCAAATTAGAAACTAACTATCGCTCTCGTCCACATATCGTACACGCTGGTTCACACATCATCAAAAACAACTCCAGACAATACGAAAAAAACATCAAAGCACACAGAACTGGTGAAGATAAAATAGTCATCTTCACACATCGTGATGACAGCGACGAAGCTCACAACATCATAGATCTCATGACCAAACTCAACGCAGACAAAGGAAAATCTCGATGAGACATGGCGATCTTGTATAGAACCAATGCACAATCTGGTCCACTCGAGCAAGTATTGGTCCAAGACGGTATTCCTTACAAGATCTACGGAGGATTCAAATTTTTTGAACGCAAAGAAATCAAAGACATCCTATGATATCTCAAAGCCATCCTCAACGCACAGGACTCTGTCTCGGTCAAAAGAATCATCAATACACCCAAGAGAAAAATCTGACCCGATACGGTCTCCAAGATAGAAGAATATGCTATCGCGAACGGAATATCTCTACGAGAAGCATTAGAATCGCTAGACTCTCTCCCCATCCAGCTAGGAACCATGGCGACCAATGCGATCAAACAATTCATGACGATGATGAGATATCTCAAACAATCAGCACCAGGTCTAGACCCTAGCAAACTCATCCAACAAATCTTGGATAATATCAAATACAAAGACTACCTCATCAGTAGCGAATGAAAAGAAATCTGAGAAGAAAAATACGAAAATATCGGCCAACTCATCAATATGGCGAGTAAATATACGGTGTCGTAGGTTAATATGGTGATGTTTTGGTTTGATGAAGAAATAGATATGAGTTGTGTTTATAAAAAAGAGTTAGATGAGATTGTTTGGCATTTTTATTATTAATAGAATAAATTATGAAAAACAACATTGAAAAATATTCAGCATTTTTTGGTAGAAGTGCTAGCATAATCAAAGAACCTATAAAAAATAATAATATATATTCATATCAATTTAGTCCTATAAAGGTAAATTTCTTTAGAAGAATATTTACTCAATTGTCTAACAAAGTAGTGACTATTACTGATGGGTTTTCAAAGCATACAATGAATGTTCCTAAAAACGAACAAAACATCTATCCTGCTAATATTGAATTAATCGCAATATCTGACGGATACATTACTGGCGCTAAAGACAACTCAGATATTCTTACTGGGTTATTGCAGACTATTGCCACATTAATTATAGAAGAAGATATTTTCATTGGACCATTACACACTCTAGATTTAAATGAAAAAATATGTCAAAACTCTGCAATGTCAGCTTTATTTTTCTCATTGCCAGAGATTATTGAAATTGATAGGCTTTGTTCATGTACTTATAATGCGAAATTAATTGTTAGTGTTATGCCAATATATAATTCAGAGTTAATATATGCAAAAAAAAATGGTGCTGAAAAATTAATAGAATTGTTTGAAAACAATGAAACGCCAAATATTTTTAATCCATTTAGAAAAAATGTTATTTAATAACAAATAAATATCATCTAACAGCCAATATCTACGTCGCTCGACCCACATCCTCCTTCGCTATCGCTACGGACGATCGGATCAGTGGCGTAGGTTTGGGTGAAATATTTATTGGCTACCTTTTTACTAATAAAATAAAAAATATGAATAGTCGGAACATTCCTAGTTGGCTTGAAACAGAAGTTCGCAAAAGGGATACTCATTGTGTTTATTGTGGCGTCAAATTCGATAGGAACATCAAAAAAAATTCTGCAACTTGGGAACACATTGTAAATGATGCAAAAATTATAAACAAAGAAAACATAGCATTGTGTTGTTGCTCCTGTAATGCTAGTAAAGGGGCAAAAGATTTATCAGATTGGCTCACTTCTAATTATTGTAAAAGTAAAAAAATCAGCATTGAAAATATTGCATCTATAGTAAAAGAAGCACTAGAAAACCCACCAACTAGGACAAAGTAAATTCAATGAAATCGCCAATAAATATAACAGCTAACAGCTGATATCTGGAAAGGCTTTGCCACATTCTCCTTCGCCATCGATATGGACGATCGGATCAGTGACGCACGTTGTCAGGGCAGATTGAAACCAAGAAACAAACTAAAGCTTTTGGTAAATAGACTACTGTTTAGATTTGATCAACAATGTAGGCAAAAAATTTAATCCGCAATCCAAGCTCATCAATATGGCTAGCAAATATACAGTTTCGTAATTTCTATATAAACATATTTAAACAAATCCCCCTCTCTCCCCCTTGATCAAGGGGGCATACATCGACATATTCACAATCAAGTATACATAGTAATCATTTTTTAAAACATATACTATTCGTAAACACTCTTAGTTTTTGGTCCTTTATCAATTGACGAGGCATCCTCACAAGACGAAGTAACCAAATATGTACGAGGTGATAAAGGACTAGCCTTTTTGGATACTTTTTGGGCAACTGCCAAAAAGTATCTCGCCGAAGGCCTTACACTTGCATCTATATGATTTGAATACGCTGAGATAAAATAGATTCTTTGAATTCTGGACGCAATCATACCAAAGGAACTAAATCAATACGATATCCCAACTGAGATTCTATCTCATGTGATATTCATCGTACACCTCGCTTATCTGTAGTTTTTTTCAGATCAGCTTCATACAACAAATCAATATCACTATCTTGCTGTAACTCATTACGGGCAGCAGATCCAAAAAGCCATAAATGTATAATTCATGACTGACGATATAATTCTTTGAAAGCAGGAGACGATAGCTTTTTGATAATAGCATGAGAATCTTTCATTAGATGTATCTATAGTAATAAACACGATAACAGTAACTCTTTTCTGATAGCCTTCAAGACAATCACAACCTATAACTGATTACTCTACGTAATAATAAAGAAATTCGCTATCAAGTAACCCGCTCCTATCACCAATACTCCAATGAAGACATATAAAAAGGTATTTTTGATCTTGGTAAACAACGCTTCGTCATCTGGATTGATTAGCATCTGGAAGACTTGCACCACGATCAATACCAGGATAATAAATGTCGTCAAACCTAATATCCGATTAATCACCTGGTAGAAGAACTCGACATTTTTATCACTCAAGGCTCCGGCTCAGATTTCTCCTATATTTGCTGCTCTATTATTCAGGACTTGCTGCTGAGTACCATACACCAGCTCCACGATGGTCTTAGATCCGAAGATCAATAGCATACCAACGACGGTGAACACGATCGTATTGATCGCTTGTTTTTGGATGGTCTCGCCAGGATTGGTGATGTACTGGAGAGTCTTAGTCAACAACACGATAAACAACGCTCACAGAGAGATATAAATCACAAGCTTGAGAAATGGAAACACAATTTTTTCGTAGATCTGTTGGGCGGTTTGTACCCCACGAAAGCTCGCCAACCTCCCACCTTGGAAGATATCCTGGAAGATGATCGTACCAATAAACTGTCCCGACAGCATCACAATAATACCTACTACTCATCGAATAACATAGTTGACACCTTTGCTCGTGTCATCCGCACTCGTACTCGTCATCACCTGATACATTCCGATGATCACCGTCAGGATACCCACTGCAATCACCAATGGAATCACAATCCTCTGCAAAATCCTAAACACCAGATCGTATACTCACTGTGCTCATACCGTCGATACTGAGGCATCCAGTCTTCACTGCAGGACGTTGGTGCTTTGTTGCATGCTCTGGTCAAACCTCTGTGCATGAGTCACTGTCAATCCACATCATATGAAGATGCATCATCCATATAGACCAATGAATAGCAAAGACAGCCATTTTCTCATAGTACTACAGTATAGACAAAAAATAAAAATCTGACCCCATCCTTCACACAAAAAACTATATTGTTTTAGATTGTTTTTTATTATTTATGATGATATTGGTTCTTTCGATTCCTGAATGACGGGTGATGGCTCCGTATGGTTTTTTTTGTCGAGTTTTTTACTCACATATCCCCACACCCACATGATCATCATGATACATTCATGAATCAAAGGGACTGGCGAAATTTTGTGGAAAGTGAGTTTGAGAATCACATAGGACATCAATAATAGCAATGGCACATACTCTGCGAAAATAGTAAACGAACCAACCAATGAGCCTCACGACCAAAAAAACTGCACAAACATTCAAATAATAAGCATGATAACAACAACATACTCTGTGAGTATTATTCTATTGGATACAGTAAATGTCTGCTGATACGTTTCTTGATATAACTGAGCATAATCTATGTAGCGTTTTTTGTCGGTACGTATTCTGATCTTATCGATTATATAATGCACTGCCGCTATTGGTCGAGCAAAAATCTCTTCAACATGTACTGTGAATAATATATTCAGTTTTTTTTTGATGTCATTGCTGATGAGATCTACTCCTCCCACAATAGTCACTACTCTCATGATAATAATACTCAATAATGCATTATCAATAATCTGGTATGGAGAAACCAACGCTACAAACACATAACTGAACCATCGCAACAGTGACTCTTTGAGTCGTCGATAAGGATGATCCGTATGACCTACTTTGTACCATAGTCGTACATTATATCCTGGGATAAAAGACACGATAATATCTCCAATAGATCCCGTCACTGGCTGTATGGTGATCATAGGATCAGTAGATTGGAACAAGGCTCTATCCATAAATACAAAGACGATACCGATGCTAATAGCTGCGATAATCAGTATCAACGAAATCTGAATAACTCGTCATAATAATTGATTACGTGCAAATACCTGAAAGACTCACAATACGATAGTTGCAATCAAGAGTCACAACGTCACGTATCCATATTTGATATATCCGTTTACAAATGATATCTCTTTTTCATCCAATGTGAAATGGTTATGAGATATCAAACGAGCAACAAAAGGAGCAAAAAACAATAAAGCTGACAATGAAAGATATCATTTAGTGAAGGTTCACTGGGAGTTCATTACACATACTACAAGAGTAAAATACTCAACATACTAATCATAAGTATAAACAAATAGCTCAAAAAAAACAATCCAATCATATCAAGCTACATATTCGCGTTGACAACCATTGATAAAATGATTGAAAACAAAAGCAAATCTTATATACATTACAAATTACAACTTATAGCTTTTAACTTATAGCTTTAAACTTTTTCATGTCCCTATCTATAAACAATCTCTCCGTCACTATCGAGACCAAACAAGTATTAGATCAGATTTCTTTGAACTTTGAAACGGGTAAAAACTACTGCCTCCTAGGAAAAAATGGATCAGGAAAATCATCTCTCGCACTAACGATTATGGGGC